>JAAHHL010000645.1 GCA_010672185.1 Caldora sp. SIO3E6
TCCCTTTTTTTCGCTCACCCGTAGCAAGCCCCCAAACTAGGAAGCTGGGGGCTTATCTTCATTCTTATTCAATGAACCCATCAAGCAGATTCACCAGGGAGTTGGGTTCCTTGACAACCGCAACTCGCCAAGAGGAATCAGAGACTTCGACTTCGACAGACATTCCCCCGGAGAGGAGAGCAAGTAGCAGAAATAAAGCCCAGTGCTTCTTCTCTACTTTTTTGAGTTGCCCCCTTCCCTGAGGCTGGGTATTTTTGCTAGGATACATATTATAATGGCAGTTTCTAAGACTGCCTGCTAGACAACGGTAATAGAAATCCATGAAGGAAACCAGTTTTAGTCTGGTTCTTTCCACTAGCCAGCAAAGGTGAGAGCTTGCTGGCTTTTGTGTTTCATCATGAATTTTTTACTATACTATTTAGTATGAACTTTAATAAAATATTTGTCCATTGAAATTAAACTATAGTTTAATAAATAATTTTATTCAAGTTTAATTTAACTAAAGATAAATATTAAGGAAGAATTGAACTCAAGATAAAAACAGATTGAATACTGGAGTAAGGTGAGATGAAAGCCTATTTAACTGTGTACAGTCCAAGTGGTGAGGAGTATGAGAAATATTACTTATCAACTATGATTGAAGCTTCGCGTTCAAAAAGCTCTATAGTTATAGGTAGAAAAGATAAAGATGGTGAATTTGACAAAGAAACGGATATCAAACTACCACCAGAAGAAAAATTAATTTCGAGAAAGCATTTGCTCATTGAGTTAAAAGAGACAGGATACTTTTTGGTAAAAGATTTGGATAGTACTCACCCGGCTCTTCTCAGGAAAGCAACTAGTTCAAACGGCGATAATATTTTTCCTGTTGAGGGTGAAACTCCCCATATACTCAAAAATGGAGACCGACTTTTGCTACAAAGCAAGTTTTCTATTGAGGGTAACTCTGAGTGGGTTTTGTGTTTTTCTGACCCCGATCAAACTGATCCCTCTAGGGATATTTATCCCCCTCGTAACAAATATGAGTATGACTTGAGTTCTAAAATTCTATATTTACGTACTGCTGCCTCACAACTCCAACGAATTCAGTTTACTGGTCAAAGGCTTAAAATCGTTGACTATATTGTACAGAAGGCTAAGGAGGAAGGGGCTCTTTATATTGTTCCCTATGAGGAACTAATATCAGTAATATGGCCTAGGGAAAAATTCTATGAGCGTACACCAGATAATCTGAAACCCCATGTTTCTCGAATAAATAAAGAGATTTCTCAGCAATGGGGAGATGAATTTCCAAAATTGATCGATAGTGTTCATGGCCACGGCTATCGCCTGAATAATTGTATTGTGAGGTAAACTACCGCTATGATCAACTTAAGATAGGGAACTAAAGTCTCTGTAGAATAAGGGTTTCGACCTTCCTAAAATATACAGAGTTAAATACTTTTCCACAGCGCTTAGATTGATAGATTGATAGATTGATATGTGCTGAGTATATCTACTTAAATTGTCCCCCAAATGCTTCACTCCTGAAGCCTATGCTAATACACTATAATTAATAAAACCAGGAAGGAGTGTCAGCTTTTATCCCCTAAGAACCGTGGTTTATAGAATATCGGTTACTCTATTTTTAAGGATTAATGTCTACTAGGGTTAATATTTCGATAGTCACCCTCAGAGAACCCACCCACTACCTGATCTTGGTTAACTATTAAGCAGATTTCGAGAATAGCACAATCAACCAGTGTTCGTGGACAGGGTGTATTTAATATGCGGGGATGGAAAATAAAGGGAAATTATGAATCAGAAGTACTCCTTCATTTGCATTAATCCTAGTTGTACGGCACAACCACCTGAGGTTTCTTTCCAAGAATCTCCAGTTATTCACTGTAAGTGTGGATGGAAATTGGGTTGGAAAAGTCATAAGGGAGAGTTGTATTTCCTCAAGCATTTTCGTGGGAAAGGAGGTTATGGTAGCGTATACGAAGCTTGGAAGAGAACACAAAATGGATTTGAGGACAAGTATGTCGTCAAGTTTCTTCATCGGCGTGGTGGTGCTAGTATTAAGGAATGTAAGAAAGAGTTAACACGCGAGGTTCAAGCCCTTCAAAAAGCTTATGAAGTGGGAGCAAGAGTTCCTCGGTATTGTGATTGCTACTTTCCTGCCACTGAAAAGGAGCAGGAGCAATACAATAACTTTTTTTTAGTTCAAGAGTTTATAGAAGGCAAAAATCTGCTCAGTCTTTTGCAATATAGAAGAGCACAAATTACAGAAGGACGTCATTACTTCGAGGAAAAAGAGCTGTTTCAGTGCCTCATTGACTTACTAGAGACGCTACACTTACTTAAAGAACAAAACATTCTTCATAGAGATATAAAACCTCACAACATTATTCAAAAATCCATCATAAGCTATGAACATAAATATCTAGGAGTCAATAAAAATCTATATTTAGTAGATTTCGGTTCTTCTAAACAACTGCAACCTGGTATTGAAAATGAATATTATACTAAAAATTATCCTCGCACCCCCTTATATGCTCCCCCAGAAATTTTAAGAGGTACAGATCTAGAAAGGTTACAGTTATACTGGGACAAATATCAGTTGTTAATAGGAGACTTTAACTTAGATTTATCATTACACAAGCACCGTTGGACAAGAGATACTTATTCACTAGGCATAACGATTTTCGAGCTTCTGACTGGAGTCCCTATAACAATATCTTCTCGTTATCAGCCATCAGATAAAGAATGGAGCAATTGGATGTCTCTTCTGAGGGAAAAAATTCCCAATTTATATCCAATTCTGGAAAGAATGACTCGATTCTATCCAGATGAACGATACCAGACAGCAATGGATGCTCTTCTAGAGGCAAGTGCCCAAGCTTGGGATGTATATGGTGATAGAGAGGATAAAAATTGGTTACTAAAGGAAAAATTATTGAATGATTTATTGGATTACAAAACACAACAGGGAATAAAGGCTTTACCACAACAACACCAAAGGTTTGTAAAAGAAAGCCAAAACGAAATAAAGAGACAAAAAGAAATCAGAAGACAAAAGATAGAGCGCTTTAGAAAATATGTGATTAATTTTGATTTAAGCGACGAATTTGTCGAAATAAGTTTTGACTTTTATAAAAAATGGAAAATCCTAGAAAAAAAAGACTTTGATGGTAAATTAATCATTGAATGGGTAGGAAGTTGGATATATTTAGAGGATGACACTTTGGTCGCTGCAAAAATATTCAATATATTTATTGAACATCACCAAGAATTTGTGAATCTCAATAAAGAAAGCCAGGAAAAAACAAAACAAATAATCACTCGTTATTTAATGCAAGAAGAAGAATTTGTACAGCGTTTATCAGAGCTAGAGAATAATATTGTCAATAATAAGAAATGTTCACAAAATAAATTAATACAAGTACTGCAAAAGATTTTTAATTATGAAAAATTTGACAAAAAGCAATACGAGTTAGAAATTAGGGAATTAGAGAGAATTAGACTCATCGAATGGAATACATCGAAACAAGTTGTTCATCTTATTTATAAAGATATTATCAATCTCAATGAAATTTCACAAAAAATGGAAGCAACTTCTAACCAAATAAAAAATGAGACTTCACAAAGAATAGAAACATTTCCTAGCCAGATAAAGTCGTTGTCAGAAGCTGAAGTACAGGCATTACTTGCCGAAAAAGATAGTCGAATTTCTAGTTTAGAGAATATGATACAGACAGTGCTACAACGTCCAAGTCTTTATGCACAAACCTATACCCATCAGGGAGATACTATGTCACAAGCCCCTAAAAAATATACCAAAAACGAATTACCAGGAGCCACATTCGCAGGTGGATGGGTAGATTCGGATACAGTTAACGTTAATCAGATAGGTTCTGGTGCATTTTATGCCGATCAGATAGGTGGAAATATTAATAATTATCCTTCAGAGCAGCGACAAAGTCTAGCAGATGCAGCAGAAGAAATTCAGAAGCTTTTGCAGCAACTAGAGCAAAGTTATCCTAATGCTGGCAAATTGGAAAAACAGAGCACTTTAACCTTTACTTTGCAACAAGAGATTAAGCAAAACCCGACATTCAGGACAAGACTCAAGAAAGCTTTAAAAGAAGGTGGACTGGAGGCATTGAAAGTGTTGTTTGCCCCGATTGGTATTCCTATTGAAATGGTTAGAGGTTGGATTGAGGCGGAAGCTGAGTAATGAATAATCTGATGCTCAATATTATTATTCTGGCTTATCCGGGAGTGGTAGTTGAGAATTTGTCTGGCTGATGGAGAGCAGTTTAACTTTACGCACTTTGGTTAGGACTTTTAGTAAACTTACCACTCTAGAAAAGAGCAAAACTTGGAACAGGCTTCTAGCCTGTTCCACAGAGTCTTCTGTCTGCTTGTGCGACTGCCTTAAAACTGATCACAGTCAAGATAGTTACCGAAAATAGCAATACTAACCAAAGTCTCGATCGCCACAACTTACTCATGTTGAGCACAAATATAGCTATTTACTCTCCGATATCTTAACGATACTAGACTAATAGCCTCAAAATCAGCGATCGCGTAACCCAAAACCATAGACCTCTTGCACTCATTCGAGAATTGACTGTAGGGGTTAAGCATTGGCGCTAGCATATTGCCCATAAAATCAAGGTTTTTGTCCGCCAATGCTTAACCCTTCCGGGATTTATGCAAGAGGTCTATTGTACTCTGGCGTTGGGTTACGCGATCGCGAAACCCAACCTACTGGTGCGACACAGCTAAAAATGTGGAATAGATTTTTGGCTTAAATCCTTGATTTATAAGCATTATAACCGATAGGATAAATTCTTAATGCCTTCTTACT
>JAAHHL010000646.1 GCA_010672185.1 Caldora sp. SIO3E6
CTTGGGGGATGCAGATGCCCAAAACAGCGGATAAATGCTGCATTCCTTGTTACTTATTACTTGTTACTTGTTACTTGTTACTTATTCTCCCAAGCCCTACTTAGCCAGTGGGGGGGTGTTAGCGCAGCGTAACCCACCACATTGCGGATACAATCATGTTTACCCAATCCCCTAAAACTGGTAATCACCATTCTTATGTGATCAATGCAAGCTGTTTACCATCTAAGCTGGAATATTGTTCAATTACTGGTAGCTCTAGCAATTTTGTTGGTGGCTAATTATTTGCGATCGCCTTTTTTAGCCAATCTCCGGTTTTGGTTATTTTGGCTGGTGCTGGGACTTAGCTTGAGTTTGATTATTTCGGCGGTAATTGGTATCAAGAAACACCGTTCCTGGCTCAAAACTCTGAGTATCTTGGTTTTAGTCTTTGCCTTTGCCGGGTTTTCTAGCATCCTGGGAACTGAAGCTAAATTTCACCTCGTTAAGCATCAGATTTTCAGTACAGATGCCAACAGATTAGAGAAATTAGGTAATCATTTTATTGTCGGTTACCGAGATTTTGAGGGGTTAAAACGATTAGTCGAGCACAGAGCCATTGGTGGAGTATTTATTACTGCGAGAAACATTAAAGAGCAAAGTAAAACAGATATTCAACAACAAATTATTACTTTGCAAGAGATTCGTCAGCAGCAAGGTTTATCCCCTTTGTGGATTGCTGTAGACCAAGAGGGGGGTATAGTCTCTCGCCTATCTCCTCCCTTGACTAAGTTACCTCCCTTAGCCACCATTATTTCAGAAGAGCAACAAATAGAACAGAGCAAAGCTGCGGTAATTAAGTATGCGAGGGTTCATGGTCAGGAATTATCGGAAATCGGTGTTAATCTTAATTTTGCCCCAGTAGTGGATTTGAATAAAGGAGTAGTCAATCCCCAAGATAAATTTTCTCAAATCTATCGACGAGCGATTTCAGGAGATCAAGAAGTAGTTGCTAAGGTGGCATTGTGGTATTGTCAAACTCTGGAAGAATATGGGGTTAAGTGTACCATTAAGCATTTTCCTGGATTAGGCAGAGTAGATACCGATACCCATATTGACCATGCGGAGTTAGATACCCCTCTATCGGAGCTAATTGCTGATGATTGGGTTCCCTTTCGTCAGGTGATGAACAATTCCCAAGCTTTTACAATGCTGGGACATGCAAAATTAATGGCAGTAGATGACCAAAACCCAGTTTCTTTTTCCTCAGCAGTGATTGGCGACATGATTCGGAAAAGCTGGCAACATAATGGGGTGTTAATTACCGATGATTTTTGTATGCAAGCAGTCTATCGCAGTAAAGCTGGTTTAGCGGCTGCTACCATTGAAGCAATTAATGCTGGTGTCGATTTAGTCCTAATTGCTTTTACTCAGGATTTGTATTACCCAGCGATGGATGCTTTATTAAAAGCGGATAAAGCAGGTATTTTAGATCAGGTGGTGTTGGATAACAGTTATCAAAGATTAGAACAGGCAAAAATTATTAGCCGTGGGTAGCTCTTTCATTGTGACTGCCTTCTTCTACTAGTGCAGCGCGGTGGAAATAACCCACCATTTTGAGTCGATATAATCCTTACTCTATAAGCATTCTTAATTCCGCGCAGCGGTACTAGTGCTATTGTAATTCAATCTTCTGGGAAAAACTCATGGTCAAAAAGTTGCTCAATTGTATAATTGCAGTTTCCTGGAAACACTTCATAAGCAATTCCAGTCTCCCTAACCGCCAGATCTAAACCATCTTCATATCCTTCTTGAACTGCCTCCTCTAAATAAGGCTTGAGACTAGGACTCTGTTGAAGCAACCTTGTGATCTTGCGTCTTTGTTCTCTAATCGTCGCTTGCCAACTAGTTCCTCGTAACTCTGGTTGATACTGCCACTTGAGCAAATGACCCAGTAAAATCCCCAGTCGATTTACGAGTTCTCGCCGTTCCTGCCTCCCCAAGGTTTCAATCTCCTCGATTAAATTAACTATGTCTAACTGCTCCCACTGCTGCTTTCTGAGTAACCCTACTTGCCTTTGGAGCCAACTGTAGAAGTCACGATAGTAGAGGTTTTTTACAGAAGGGTCAGAGGTTTTCATTGTTTATCGATTTCAAAAACAACTCTATATTAAGCGATCGCCTTCTCTACGAGAGGCTATGTAGGCGAAGCGATCGCAGTTGAGTCTCCATAGATAAGGAAGAACCCACCCCTAACCTCTCCCAGGAGGGGAACAGGAGGATTTTTCATCTTTTTTAACTAGCGGGTTATTTTTTGGCGCTGCACTAGAAGCCTGTTCCAGGATGAAATGAGAAACGCTATAATCGATCATTAGAATAGGGAATAAAACCAAGAGTATTAAGTTACAATGACACAACCTGCGATTATTCAAACAGAACGTGGATTAACGATCGCTGGAACTCGCATCACTCTTTATGATGTTATGGACTATGTAACTGCTCAATATCCACCTCAGTTTATTCGCGCGTTATTAAACCTCACCGAGGAGCAAATTAATACAGCTTTAGATTATATTAAAAACCATCGTGAGCACATTGAACGAGAATATCAAATAGTACTGAAAGAATCTGAAGAACTACAACAGTATTACGAAGAAAGGAATCGCGAGATCATTGCCAAAATACGTGCTCAACCGCCGAAGCCAGGTACGGAAGCCATTCGGGAAAAACTTAAACAAATGCGAGCTAGCGATTAGCGCAAGCTGGTGCTGTAAGCAATCGCACTATCAAACCTCATTAATAATCACCAAGGTGCTGAGAACTTGGGTTGCCTCACTTTTGTCCACAATCGGGGTAATGGAAAGATTAACAGTGTATTCTGCTTCAGTTCCGTAGGAAAATAAGGTTTGCTCTGAATATTGCTGCTGCTGGTCTTTTTCGTCCTTAGCGGCTAAAGCAGCATCAAACCATTGAGCAAAGTCAGCATCTTTAACTCGGAACAACTCACATACTGACTTACCTTCTATATCACTCAAGCCTAGGAAATCTTTAGCAACTTCATTCGCCGATGTGATATGACCTGTCTTATTAGTAAAGATTACTCCACTGAAACGGTTAATGATCAGACTTTGCTGTTCTTGATTTTGCTGCTTAGCCGTACTGAATAGTTTGGCATTCTGAAGAGCAACACCAGCTTGTAAGTTAAAAGTTTCCATAAGCTCTTGATCGTTGATATCAAAACTTGCCTTCCAACGATCCGGTGCTTTAGGCCAATCAGTAGGACTATAAGAAGGAAAATCACCTTGTTTCTTTTTGTTGACTAATTGAGTAACACCAATCAACTCTTTATCAGTATTAAATACTGGCATACATAACAAGCTACAAGTGCGATAACCAGTCTGCTTATCTGTTTCTTTGACTGTTTCTGGATTAGGAGCATCATAGGCATCAAACGGAATAATCAATGGTTTACCAGTTGTTGCTACCTGACCAGCAAAGCCTGCTTCCTTTGGAATACTGATATTTCTTACAGAGCCATCTGAGAGGCGGATGTTTGCCTGTAACTTATTACGTTCATGGTTTAACAGCCATACGGTACTGCGATCAGCATTCATCAGTTTTTGGGCTTCCTCCATCACATTTTTAAGAGTTTCTTCTAAATCTAAGCTACTTTGACCAAGAGATTGAGTAGCTTGCATCAAGGCTGAAGATACTCGTTGTTTTTTAGCTGCTTTATAAAATAACTGAGATGATTGGATAATCAGTTGAATCGAACGAGCAAATTCAGCAAAAAGTTCTTCGTCAGCTGAGTTAAAGCCATTAATATCAATTCGTTCATACAAAGGAGCTTCCAGAGCAAGCGGTCGTCTTAATTTGTTGATTAATTGAGCAACTCCTACTAAATCTTCTTGCTCATTCAAAAGTGGTAAAGCCAATAAAGTATAGGTACGGTATCCAGTTTTCTTATCAGTTTCTTTTGCAGTACCAGAACGTGCGTCATCATAGAAATCGTAAGAAATATTGACTATTTTTTTAAAGGTTGCTACCTCACCAGCAATTCCCTGATCAGCGCTAATCCGAATTTGTTCAGAACTACCACCCTCACCCTGAGCAAAAATCGACCACAGTTCATGGCTGTCTTTGTCTAGTAAAAAAATAGTAGTGCGGTCTGCATTCAGCAGTTCACCTATTTTTAAAGTGATGTCATTCAAAGTCTTATTGATGAGATCATCAAATCCCTGACTAGTTAGGAGATTATCCATCATCGATAGGGTTTGATTGACAAATAAAGCGTTTTTGAATTCTCGTTTTTCCCACTCCTGGCTTGTAGTTAAAAACTGATAATCCTGACTTAAGCTCTTATCTAGTGCCCACACCAGTGCTTCCTGCAATTTATTCCCTCGTAACAACTGAGAGGTATCCTGTCGATTGGAAGCTAACCAAGCTGTGATTGCTTCACTATAGGGTCGCAAATTAGCTAATGTCTGGTTAATCCAACTCTGATTAAAAATTGACTGATAAATGGGGTTATAAACAACTAGTTTACCTTGCTGCTTGACTACTAACCCTGAAAGCCGAAGTTTCATCTGTTCAAGACTGTCATCAGCAACAATTTCTCCTTGTTGCCAAATTTGCTCATACAGTCCTAGTAAGTACACAGCGTGTTGCTCACGACTAAGAAGGCGATCAATTATTGTTTTTAGATGTTGCGGATTATCCTGAGTTTCCCAATCTTCAATAACTCGCGATCGTACTAGCTGTTCAACCAACTCCGCTTCAGTACCAGTGGCAATGGTAGACTGAGAATCATAGACTAGTTTACACAATTTTTGAGTTAGGAAAGGTTGCCCTCTTGTCCAGTTCAAAATCTCTTA
>JAAHHL010000647.1 GCA_010672185.1 Caldora sp. SIO3E6
TGTTAGGTGTTAGGTGTTAGGTGTTAGGTGTTAGGTGTTAGGTGTTAGGTGTTAGGTGTTAGGTGTTAGGTGTTAGGTGTTAGGTGTTAGGTGTTAGGTGTTAGGTGACAAGTTAAAAGGTCGTCCATTTTGTCAACTCCCATATATGGCGTAGTGGTTCTAAAAAAACCTATATATGGAAATACCCCAAGGGTTAAGGAAAATTGTATTCTTCTTCCTCCGCTCCTCTGCTCCTCCGCTCCTCCGCTCCTCCGCTCCCTTGACAACGACGATTTTGCCTTAACTTGTCACCAATGGGTGTTAGGTGGTAGGTGGTAAGTGAGTGACTAGTGCAGCATTGCTAAAATAACTTGCCAGTGAAAAAAAGGTAAAAAGCTTACTTACTTTACAACCTTTCTTCCCTCCTGCCTCCTGCCTCCTGCCTCCTGCCTCCTATAACAATTGCCTCCACCTGGGCTTTCTGTTGCTGGGTATCCACTGCCGTAACTGCCCAGCGTAGGGGTTCTCCTTGCTCTTGCAGTTGAGCCTCAATTTCCTGATGCAATTGAGTTGGCGATTCTTGGAGGTCTATTTCTGCGGTAATAAAATGTGTTGTCATTGAATTAAAAATTGGGAATTGGGAATTGGGAATTGGGAATTGGAAATTGGAAATTGGGAATATCTCCCTTATCTCATCTATGCGTCTCCGCGTCCCCCATCTCATCTCTCCAGGTTACTGGATCAAGAAGGTTGACCAAATTGGCGATCGTATACTTCATCTTCCTTCTCTGTCTCAATTTTAAGGTTAGAGGTAGGA
Organism: Caldora sp. SIO3E6; assembly: GCA_010672185.1. Classification (GTDB taxonomy): domain Bacteria; phylum Cyanobacteriota; class Cyanobacteriia; order Cyanobacteriales; family Coleofasciculaceae; genus Caldora. The sequence goes on from JAAHHL010000647.1 coordinate 797, forward strand.
TAAGCCACACAGAGTAATACATACCCTTCCGCTTGAAGATCTGGACTAAGACCCATCCCCTCACTCTGATCTACAGTTCCTTCTAAAATTTTAGCGGCACAGGTAGTACATACTCCTGCATGACAGGAACTCGGTGAGTCTATGCCAGCATTATGAGCAGTCTCCAGAATTTTGTTACCTTCTGGCACTTCTACCTTATGAGTAGTGCCCTGGTGTTGAATTTCTACGGTGTAGATGTTAGGCATTTTATAGACTGTAAGGCTTAAGATTCGTAACTGTTTTCAATCGTACCCAAAGTCTAGTAGTTTATCTTAATTACTGAACCAAAACAAGTAGTTACTGGCTAAGCTACGTATCTTAGGAGATGAGTGACAATGATTGTAACGACAATGTGGTGCGTTACGCTACGCTAACACACCCTACAATAGGTACATTTTCAAGACAAATTATTTGCTTATTCAAGAATGGGCTAATAAGAAACTAATACTTGCCAAGCTTGCGGCAATGAATAGTATAGTTTTCCCTAGGGTATAACGGTAAGTTGCAGCTAGCAAGAGTAAAAAATATAAATTTATATAGACGCGAGAGTAATCTAAATAATAATTTAAGATAGCCAAGCTACTCATGAGCAAGAGGGCTCCGTACAAGAGGGTAGCAATGATGATAATTTTGTTATCCTGATGACGTTCTCTGTAGATTAAGAAAATTGCCAGACAAATCATTGGCAATAAGCCAAACGAGAAAGCTTCAAAGAGGTTCTTGGCAAGTGAGCCAGCAGTAACCAGAGTCGCCAGTTTGTTAAAGATGCCTAGCAGGGGATAGCCAAAATTTTCGCTGACTCCAGAAGTACCCTGAAACTTGAGTCGATACACGACATAAATATTCCACATTGCTGCCGGTAACCAAGCCCACAGCAAATGTTTTAATTGCTGCCATTTACGCTCCCAGATACTGGTTAATAACAGAGCCAGCCACATCAATAACATGATTTCACGGTTCAGACAAGCTGCTGCGATAGATAAGGCAGCGGAAATCGGCTGCTCTTGGCGATAAAAATATAAAGCAGTAACTAAAAGTAAACTACTCAGCAAGCCTGCTGTTGAAAGGGACAAAATTATCCAGATTCCTGGTATACAAAGTACTAGCAGTCCTTGCCAAGTTATACCAGAGTATTTTTTTAGGTATAAACTGCTAACAAAAACAATAAGAACAATCGATAAACAATTAAGCCCTACCATGATATAGGGAATTAACTGGGAATTACCAAAACCGAAAACATATCCTAGCAGAGGATAAAGAATTCTTCGATAACGATATTGCGGATGATCGAGGGCATCAATTGTACCTGAATCTTGTAAGAAGGGATCGAGGGCAAGACTGAGGAACATTTGTCCATCATATCCTAGCTCTCCTTGATAAATGAAAATATCTTGACCTGTCAGGAAAGGTGACAGAGGTAGAATTGAACCAATTCTGAAAAAACCGGTAATATTACCTGAAAATTTAAAAAAATATAAATATAGGACAATAGACGTAACTAAGGCAACTGCTACAATAGTATTTTTGATTTCTTGAGGCTGTTTTAACCAGAATTGTTTCATCTTAGCTTGCTTTCGGTAAATAGCTCTAAGAAAACAATCAACGGTATCAAGAGTACTTTGTCAAGCCGGTTATGTTAATCCTGATGTGGTGTAATGAACATCGGAAATCTTGGACAAGCGAGTTTGCTCTAATTCTTGAATCCGCTTGTTTACTGCATAAAATTCCTGCATATAGTGCTGTCTACGTTGATAATCAGTTGCAGGGTTAAGCTTTTGCCACTGTCGTAGACAATAACGCCGATGCTTTTCACAGGCTACTTTATCTAAACAGGCTGCTGCTTTTTGAATCACTGCTGGAGTGCGATCTATATCCCAGAGCTCTTTCTCATCTAGATGAAATAGATGAGCTACCTGAGCAATTTCTTCGGGAAATTTGAGGCTACGGTCTTGTAAGAGAGTAATTAGTGAACTCTCGTTATTGGAACGAAATTTTGCCGCTTCTTCTTGCAGCTCTAGAATCTGTTGCCACAAAAATCTATGATGGGAGAGACTAAAGAGCAAATCTTCTGTTTCTAGAGCGTCAATGATGCTCCCTCGGTATTCGGGACAGTGGAGGTAAATGCGTAACAGTAAAGCTTCAGCTTCTTCTAGTAGATTGTGGTCGGAATTAATTGGTGAGTTGAGCTCAAAGTGATTTTGCTTCTGGCTGTTTAACTTATGGGGTAGGGATGAGGACGGTAAGCGTAATATTGGTGACTTCTTAACAGTACCAGTTAGAATTTTTTTTAGCTGAGCCCTTAATTTTTCGACATATAAAGGTATTAGTCTATCTTCCCCCCGACTGAGGAGCTTGGCGCAATAGTCGGCATAATGGATTATCTGGTTATTATCATCAATTTGATTGAGCAACTTTACCATTTCTTGGGCAACATGCTGAAACTGATCCGCCTGTTGGAGATTTTTATCCTTTAGAAGTTGGCTGATCTGCCAATCGAGCCACAAGGGAGCAGTTTCCAGTAGCTGTTGGTATTTTGTCTGAGCCTCAGAATGTCCTTGGAGAAATTCATCGGCATCCTTACCATCTGGCAAATTGAGTACCCGCAGTCGAACTTGCCCCTGGTATGCCAGGTGAGCAATTTCACCAATTGCTTTGGCAGTAGCCTTAGTACCAGCAGCATCAGCATCGAAGTTGAGAATTATTTGCTTGGATTCAGTATACCGGAGGAGTTGCCGCACTTGATCTTGACTCAAAGCAGTACCCAGAGAGGCAACTACATTAGTAATCCCAACACTATGAAGAGCGATCGCATCAAAATATCCTTCTACTACTACTGCCTGGTCTTGCTTTCTAATTGAATCACGGGCTTTATCTAGGGCAAATAGAGTTTTACCTTTATTAAACAATGGAGTTTCTGGGGAGTTGAGGTACTTGGGTTGTTCATTGCCCAAACTTCTACCACCCAAGCCAATCACCCTTCCCTGGGAGTCACGGATTGGAATAATCAAGCGATCGCGAAATCCATCATAGTAGCCATTCCCCTTGTTCTTCGGTTTAATCAACCCTGCTTCAGCTACTTGCTGTACTGGCTTGCCTTTTTGTTCTACCAAATATCTGTAAAGGGTATCCCACCCAGCTGGTGCATATCCCAACTGGAACTGCTGGATGGTTTCTTCCTGCAAACCCCGCTGGTCATGCAAATATTCTAGAGCTTGCTGTCCTTGCCTGTGTCGTAGAGCATGTTGATAGAACTGGGCTGTCAATGCCATTATTTCGTACAGTTGCTCTCTTAGGGACAACTGACGTTGCAATTCTTGCCTTTGTGCTGGTTCCAGAGTTTTTACCGGCACTTGATAGTTTCGTGCCAGTTCCAATACCACCTCACTGAAGGAATGCTTTCCCACCTCCATCAGGAACTTAATCGCATTGCCCCCAGCTTGACAACCAAAGCAGTAGTACATTTGTTTGGTGGGGCTAACGCTGAAACTGGGAGTTTTCTCGTCATGGAAGGGACACAAACCGAGATAGTCTTTACCGCGCTTGCGTAACACTACATGTTCTGAGATCACATCAACAATCTCAGCCCGTTGTTTCACTTCCTCAATTGTGTCTGGGTGCAGGCGGGGAATGTCCACTTGCTCATTCAGGGGGGTATATCAACATATAGTCTATTCTAATTGTGGCATCTTCGCTGATGCTCACAATTGACCATCTTGAAAGAGACGCGGGGACGCGGGGACGCGGGGACGCGGGGACGAGGAGACGCGGGGACGCGGGGACGCGGGGACGCGGAGAGAGGGATTTTCATGCATAGTGGTGAAAAAATTTTTCATCGGGACTGCCTTGGAGCCTTGGAGCCTTATTGCAACCGAAGTGTAAGTATTCAACCGAACATGATATTAAACATCCTATCCAGGTGTGGAAATTGCGATCGCGCCTGTGAGGAAGAACACACTTACACTCACCAGAGAGCTTTGTTAATGTAGGCTTGAGGTATATTTACCAATAATCA
>JAAHHL010000648.1 GCA_010672185.1 Caldora sp. SIO3E6
AGTCCTTGACTAGGGGACTCATCGTGCTCTGAGCCTTATCGTGACTAGCTTGGTGTGCGATTTATTCTGCTGGCCGCTTTTCAAATGAGCGAACCGTGAGTAATGAAGGCTGGATTGATGCCCTTGGTACCAGGCGAGGCTTCCGTAAAAGGGGGTTGGGGCGAGCTATGTTGTTGGCGGGAATGCAAAGGCTGCAAGCCGCTGGTGTAGATACGGTAAGGCTCGGTGTTGATTCCGAGAATCCCTCAGGTGCTCTGCGGCTTTACAAATCTGTTGGTTTCAGGAAAGTTCACACCCATATTTCTTTTGTCGTTGGTTGTTAGTTACTTTTGTTATCGGTTGTTAGTTATTTGTCCTTTGTGCTAATAGCCGGATATGTAACTTAATCTAGATACAGGTAATGCCCGCGATCGCTTCTTCATCAGAAATTTTAACCTAATCTGCTAACTATACTGCAGGTACACTCTTCTGGTCATACCATGCGTTTACTTCTTTGATCATTTGCTCAATTGGCAACTCATCTAAGCAGCGCCACGAAGATTGTGCCCATGAGTAGAGATTTGTCTGGTTTTCAGTTGGATATCTTAGCCACTTGCCATAACCCATATCGTCATCCATCGTGAAAAATAATGCACATACGGGAAAAGGTAATTCCTGGAGATAATTTCTTTCTTGTGGAGACAGATTAAAAACTATTTCTACAGGAGTATCCTGGAGTAACCCGTCCTGAGCTTTGACTTGAACACCAAATACTCTACCTGTAGGTAAATTATCTCTCAGTATGGTTACTAATATATCAAGTCCGTAGTCTGTTCTCATGCGCTCAATGGCTAAATTGTGGCTACGACTCAGATATACTACCGCAAGATTTTCGGCACGTTGCTCAATAAAATGCTTCATATCTTGCTTCATCACAACCTCCACTTTGGATCACGAAGTACGGATTGGAATTTTCGACAGTTGGAAGCGCTCCAATAACCTGCCACCTCATCCCATAGTAACGCCAATGTATCTGGGACGAGGGGGTGTGTTATGCACATCGCTGAGAATCCTGTATTCAACTCTCCATTAGCAGATACGATGTAGCCTTGCTCTCCGGGTTCATCAATACCAACAATATAAGTAGGAGCAGGATATGCCGCAAGACGTTTTATGTCAGATGCTTTGACCTGAACTTTTAATCGCTTTTCTTTTGAGGTATACCCCATAGTAGTGGATTTCACTTGCACGAAGAAAAAGGGAATTAAAACCTCATCGTGAAAAAGTTCTACCATGAAATCGATAGTTTGCTTCTTTTCCCCAAGAAATCGAGGGTTATCAAACAAATAACCTCGTTCAGGATGCTTACGTGTCATCAGAACACGAAAAATTGACTCGCCTCGCTCTCCAATAATATCTCTATAATCCACTACCCTTCTAAGCTGTTAGACTTTGGGGCAGTATAGCACTACATAACTAAGCGATCGCCCAGTAGAGTATTTGCTCAGTAAAGATGGCTGATTCCATGAAGTTGTCGCGCGATCACTGGTTTTTAATGGTTACTTAAGAGTTAAGCATATTTTACAGGGTATGACCTATCGGTAAACGACCATGAGAAACGACCTCTAATCCAGCTTTGAGGGCATAGGGGTGCATTGGTCTCCCAATTGCCATTAATACCTGATGCCCCCTCTCTTTGAGAGCTTGTCCTAAGGCAACTAGGGGCAAATTATCTCCTAAAGTTCCATGACTGGTAATAACAATGGCTGCCATGTTGATAGAGTAAGGATTCTATCGACTCAAACTGGTTACTTATTTCCATGCCGCTGCACTAGAGACATTGCATTCAACGTCTTTACAGAGTAAAACATAACGGAGATATGTATTGAAAACAATACCGGATTTGGTATACATCTATATTCTGCACCTAGCGATCGCTTAAGTAATGATCGAAAAATCAGGTTTTAATGCCTGAAACCGAGCTAGCGCATAGTAAGTTTTCTGTCAATGCCTAAGTTCTACTTTGGTTCTAGCTTAGTGTCACACCTTTTTTTTAATGTTCTGGTACTGCTGCGATCGCCTCTGAAGCTCAGTCCCAGTCAAGTTAAAAAATGTCAAGAGAGCAATTGTAAACAAATATAAACAAGTAAGTATCACATTGAATTGTTTAGGTATAAATGAAGAACTAGAGAAGAAGTTTTTCCCAAACTCCTTGCTAGTCATGAGAATTAGTTGGTGCTCAATTGTGATTGTTTAGTTGTACTTTCTAGCAAACAAATAAATTTTCTAGAAAGTAAAATAAATATGGTTTCGCAGAGATTAGAAATCGTGCTTGAGAAGTTAAGCCATGCTCAGTTTTCTGAGTGTTTAGGAGAGCCGTTTCAATTACATTTAGCTCCGGAGCTTACCCTGACTTTGGAGTTGATTGAGACAACTCTATTAGGACGGCGAGAGCTAGGCGAGGATGAGCAGTCGATACGGCAAGAACCGTTTTCTTTACTGTTTCGCGGCCCCCTAAAGATGGAGTTGCCACAAAAGATTTATCATCTAGAACACAGTCAATTGGGCAGGTTAGATATGTTTCTGGTACCGGTCGCCCGCAAACAAGATGGGATGAGGTACGAAGCAATATTTACTTAGATCTTGCTGCAATTTGTCCATTGGTTCCCTTGAGGAAGTAATAAGCGCCTAACGGCGAATTAAGAATGAAGAATTAAGAATGAAGAATTAAGAATTCATTGATTGAATCGCCGAAAAAAAGGTTAGACACTAGTTATATCACAGGATTCAGCCACCCTGTAGTCATTTCTAGTTTCTCGAGAGTAATAAGTCATAAGTCATAAGTCAAGAGTTCATTACGGATTTTCCGGTAAAAGTGTACGATAATTGTACCTATGGGCTCAAAAAACTTGCACTTGTTTCTGTCAAAAATTGATTGGAAGCATTGTGTGGTATTGCTTATACACTTATTCAACAAGGCCTACTTAAATGTGGACACAGCCCCCAATACTGACAAAGCTGCCATTTTAGGCAAACTATTCAATGACCATCATAACAGCTACAACCTTTCGTCCAATTACCCCAGCAGACCTGGATTTTCTCTATCAAGTTTATGCCAGTACTCGTGAGGAAGAATTGGCTGTAGTAGATTGGTCTCCAGAGCAGAAAGCATCCTTTCTGGAGATGCAATTTAACACCCAGCATACTTATTACTTGCAACAATTCAAGCAGGCGACGTTTGAGATTATTGAACAAGAGGGTAAACCTATTGGTCGCTTATATCTTGATCGCCGTCAGACTGAAATCCGTATCATCGATATTGCCTTACTGCCGTCTTATCGCAACCAGGGTATTGGTTCGCGATTACTGAAGGACATTTTAGCACAGGGAAAGCAATTGGGTTTGCCGGTAAGGATTCATGTTGAGCAATTCAATCCTGCCTTACGACTATATCAACGCTTAGGCTTTCAAAAAATTGATGATCATGGGGTCTATTATTTGATGGAATGGTCTCCATAAGAAAGTAATTACATCATGTCAGGTTGAATACCCCTAGTTATGAATGACGCACCAGATGGGGAGAAGTTTTTGTTATGGGCAACTATGCCGACATGATCTGAAAAAAATGGCGCTTAGTTGATACCAATTATCGAAAGTGGCTAGATAGTCACAACTCTGTAATGCAGACATATTAATGATTCATTTGAGCTAAGTCTCTAACTACTTTTGGTAAATGGTATAAGCCATTCGTAGTAGTGCGGCAAGGCTAAAACTGTAGGTTGGGTTGAACCGATAGTAAAACCCAACAAAGTGTCATCGGCGTTGAGTTTTTTTCGGCTCAACCCAACCTACAACTACTTATTGGAAATATAAGTAGAAAATTTACCCACAATTTTAAGCTTGCCGGACTAATAGGTTGGGTAAAGGGATGGGGGCATCTACAATTCAGCGTTCAAATTCGAGCAATCTTCTATTAAACAAGGAGAACATTGATGGCAGAACCGTTTATAGGCGAAATTAGGCTCTTTGGCTTTGATTTCGCTCCTAAAGGTTGGGCGAAGTGCGATGGCGCACTCCTATCCATTAACCAAAATCAATCCCTATATTCCATCTTAGGTAATACCTACGGTGGTGATGGTCGCACTGACTTTGGGTTGCCAGGACTGCGAGGGCGAACCCCCATCAGTTTTGATAATAACCATATCCTGGGTGAGCAAAGTGGGACGGAAACCATAGACCTGACTACCGATAAAATGCCAACCCACACCCACGCCATGCAAGCAACTAATGCAGACGCTATTTCTGGTAATGATGGTGCTAACCCCACGGGGCATATTTTAGCCCAGGCCACTACCAAAATTTACAGCGACGACTTCTCGACGCTGACTTCCATGAATGCCATTACGGTAGGTAATACCGGCGGTGGAACAGGTATGAACAATATGCAACCCTTCCTCACCATCAACTTTTGTATTGCGCTCACTGGCCTATACCCCCCTCGTAATTAAGGAGATTTAGTCATGTCAGACCCCTTTATTGGTGAAATCCGCATGTTCGCGGGTAACTTTAACCCGGTTGGTTGGGCCATTTGTAATGGTGCACAAATGAGCATTTCCCAAAATGAAGCCCTCTTTTCTCTTCTCGGTACTACTTATGGTGGCGATGGCCGCACCACGTTTAATCTCCCGGACTTCCGGGGGCGCGTTCCCATCCATACGGGGGAGGGTCCTGGGCTCACAAATCGGCCTATTGGGTCTCAAGGCGGGGAAGAAAAAGTTACCCTCACAGTCAATAACCTAGCCAAACACACTCATGCTTGGCAGGCTTCCACAGCAACAGTCAGTCAATCGACGCCGGAA
>JAAHHL010000649.1 GCA_010672185.1 Caldora sp. SIO3E6
TTTCAGCTGTTAATAAGCCAAGTATTGTACAAGGAAATGTATCAAATGGGCTCAAAAAGCTGGCATTGTTGTGGAAAATCCCTGGGTAATCTTCAAGCTGAAAGCTGAAAGCTGACCGCTGAAAGCTCAAAACTGATAGCTAAGGACTTCCTGAAGCAGACCCTATTTATCAAGAGTATTGACCAGTGCGATCGCCTTCTCGACACCAGGTGCTGGTAAATCTTAATTCTCAATTCTCAACTTTTCATCTGAGCCATCATTGCTGTTTCATCCCAGTAAGAAGATACTTGCTGAATTTTACCAGCTTCATTTATTTCAAAAACACTGATACCCTCAGCAATACCTTGTCGTCCATTTTTGCCTAATCCTCGCATTGTCCACTTGACTGCTGCACCATTTCCCGCAATAAAGGTATGGTCTTGTGAAAGTTCGAGTTTTTCAAAGACCATAGATAACAGTCCAAAGAACTTCTGAAAATCTTCCTTTGTTTTCGGTGGATTTCCTACTGGATCATTAATTACCGCATCTTCAGCAAAGTTTTCAATCCAACCTTCTGGATTCATGGCTTGCATCTGGGTGAAATAAGCTGTAACTAGTTTTTCGATAATTTCTGTTGACATGGTTAATTGGGAATTGGGAATTGGGAATTGGGAATTGGGAATTGGGAATTGGGAATTGGGAATTGGGAATTGGGAATTGGGAATTGAGAATTGGGAATTGGTGGAACAGGCTTCTCACCTATCTAAATTTTAATCACGTCCTTATAAGTAGTTAGGCACAATTACTTGTAAAACCTCTCCCCCAACCCCTCTCCTGGTAGGAGAGGGGAGTCTTCCCCCTTCCCTTGCTCCGGAAGGGGGTTAGGGGGTTAGGTCTCTTTTTATAGTTAATTTTGTCCACCTACTTAGTCTCTCACTTTGAAGATTTGTAACAAAATTTACCATATTTCCCTCGCTCAACTGCATAACTCGATTTTTGCTTCCCTATTAACTCTACACAGAGACAAATAATTCTCTTTCTAGCAAAACTCGACAACTGTAGAATCTTAGGGAAACAAGCATGGATCGTAATTTACCCAGAATTATTAATGGTACTGCTGACAATGACACCCTGGAGGGGACTCTAGGAATCGATAAAATCCTGGGTTTCGGAGGTAATGATCTACTCCGAGGATACAAGGGACACGATTTTCTGTTTGGAGGTGCTGGCAATGATGTCCTTTATGGGGGTTTAGGACATGATTTTCTGTTGGGAGAAACGGGAAATGATCGTCTCTATGGGGATGATGGCAGTGATAACCTCGATGGCGGCGCGGGAAATGATCGTCTTGATGGAGGTGATGGCAGTGATATCCTCCTTGGCGGTGAGGGGACTGATCACCTTTTTGGTGGTGCTGGTGTAGATTACTTCGACGGTGGTGAAGGTACTGATACTGTTCACTTTACTTATGATAAGTTTGCCATCACTGCTGACTTGAGTCAAAATCGTGCCACCTACATTAATCATGCTGGAGTGGAAGTAGTCGAGACTTTGGTTAATATCGAAAACTTAGTGGGAACGGCTTTCGATGATGTACTAATTGGTGATAATGGTAATAATTGGCTGCGAGGGAATGCCGGTATCGATTACTTTGATGGTGGAGAAGGTATTGATACTGTTAACTTTACTCATGAAAACTTTGCCGTCAATGTTGATTTGAGTCAAAATCGTGCCACCTATATTGATGATGCTGGGGTGGAAGTAGTCGAGACTTTAATTAATATCGAAAACCTAGTGGGAACGGCTTTCAATGATGTACTTATCGGTGATGATGGCAATAATTGGCTACAGGGGAATGGTGGTGTAGATTACTTTGATGGTGGTGAAGGTATTGATATTGTTAGCTTTAAGGGTAAGTTTGCCATCACTGCTGACTTGAGTCAAGGTCATGCTACCTATATTGATGATGCAGGGGTGGAAATAGTAGAGACTTTGATTAATATTGAAAGCTTAATAGGAACAGCTTTCAATGACAGACTTATCGGTGATGATGGCAATAATTGGTTTCGGGGAAATGGTGGTGCTGATTACATCGATGGTGGCGAAGGTACTGATATTGTTATCTTTAATGAGAAATTTGCTATCACTGCTGACTTGAGTCAAGATCGTGCCACCTATACTAATGATGCAGGGGTGGAAGTAGTCAAGACATTGATTAACATCGAAAACCTAGGGGGATCTATTTTCGATGACATACTAATCGGTGATAATGGTAATAATGTATTGTTTGGAAGTGCCGGTATCGATTATTTCGATGGTGGTGCAGGTATTGATACTGTTAACTTTGCTTATGAGAAATATGCCATAACTGCTGACTTGAGTCAAAGTCATGCCACCTACATTAATGATGCTGGGGTAGAAGTAGTCGAAACTTTGATTAATATCGAAAACCTAGGGGGAACTGCCTTTGATGATATACTAATCGGTGATGATGGCAGTAATGTCTTCAATGCTTCAAAAGGAGATGACTTGCTGACTGGCGGTGCCGGTGCAGATAAGTTTAACTTCAGCTTTTTTGACCAAGGAATTGATACCATTACTGACTTTAACTCTACCCAAGGAGACAGAATTCAAGTATCAGCCAGTAGTTTTGGTGGTGGACTTACCCTAGGTATGCTGGATACAGAAGAGTTTACCATCGGTTCAGCAGCTACTAAGGTGAGCGATCGCTTAATCTATAACGATATCACCGGTGCCTTATTCTTCGACCCCGATGGTACAGGAGTTCTGGCACAAGTCCAGTTTGCTCAACTTTCCGGTGGAGTTGCTCTTACCCACAGTGATATTTTTGCTGTCTAGAGCACCGATTCATTAACCCAAATTAAGTGTAGGGGCGTTTGCGCAGCATGGTGCGTTACGCTGCGCTAACACACCCTACGATAGGTACTTTCCTTTGTGAACTTTGTGACTTTGTGGTTACTTGTTTTTCTTAACAAACAACAAATAACACGAACTCCCCCCGGCTAAAACAGTGAGTCACCCTCAACGATAGTAAAAATTGAAATCTTTGAGAGCAATGATTCTAGCTTGATTGAGACGGTAGTAATAGCCTATTCTGCTTTTTAATTTATTCCCTATAGTTTTTCTTGATTTCAATCCAGAAGCATCGAAATGATGCCTAACTTGATTGATTTCCTCTAGCCAAGAGGGTCGAATAATTTCTAGTCCCGCCTTGGCTGCTGCTAGTCCAATACCGTTTCCTGAACCAGCATGAATGCCATGTAATTCTAGATAACGACCAATCATATCCCAATGTCGGAAAAATTCTACTGTTTGATCTCCATCGGCAAAGACGGCAAATAATGATTCTCCAATATAGGTTACAGTATTTAGATCGACCTCAAGTTTATCTGCCAACTTACGAAGATGGCTCAGTCTCTCCGGATTGTACTTCTGCACATGTTCTACCAAATTTTCTATGTGTACTGCGGCTAATCCTGTAGACTGATTAATCGACTCTGGTAGGTTACCAATGATTCTGGTATCTGCATCTATCTGTATTACTACTTGAAATTTGGTTAGTGCCTGCTCAAGGACAAATCGCTTGTCATGATAGCAGTGAAGAATTCCCTTCTTCTCCAGCTTGAAAGCCAATACATTACTAAAGTCTTTAAATGCCTGAGGATTATCTGTCCCAACTACTACGGTAGTTTCTGGCGAGTACTTTTCTAAGTCTTTGGCAAATTCTTGAGCTAAAAGTTGATATTTAGACCCCAGAGCGAGAATACTAAAGCAGAAACTCTTAATCATGGAAATTGATAATGGATAATTGATAATGGATAATGGATAATTGAGAATTGCTAATTGCTAATTGCTAATTGCTAATATAGATTTTTTTTCACCCTTTGGCTTTTCCTTATATAGGGTTTGTTGAGTTATCAAACACCACATATGGTACTTGACAAAATGCACCACCCTTTAACTTGTCACCTAAAACCTAAAACCTACCACCTACCACCTACCACCTACCACCTACCACCTTACTTGTGCCGGATATAGTCGTAAACCTGTAAATATTCTTCAACTGGATGATTCCAGGAGTAGTCATACTCCATACCTTGAATGACCAGTTTACGGAATTCTTCAGGCTTTTGATACCACAATTCAATGGCTCGATTCATTGCCGACTCCAGGGCATGATTATCTGTTTGATGGAACATATAACCATTCCGTTCTTCCGGGGGCTTCGTTTGATCGTAATCTCGGTCAAATACTGTATTCGCTAACCCACCGACTCCTCGTACAATAGGTACAGTACCATACTGTAATCCAATCATTTGAGTCAGTCCACAAGGCTCAAAGTTACTAGGAACGACAATCATATCTGCTCCTGCATAGATCAGGTGGGCTAATTCTTCATTAAAGCCTAGTTCTAAATGGCAGTCAGGGTGATTGTTTAAGTAGTTTTTCTCATGCCAGAATTGGGAATTGATGCCTGGTTCTGTTGCTGAACCTAAGAGGACAAACTGTGCTTCCCTGCTTAGGGCATAATAGAGGGCATGATGAACTAAATGAACACCTTTTTGAGCATCTAACCTACCGATAAAGGCGATAAGCGGTTTATCAGCTTGGCGTATTAGGAGCCGTTCCCGTAGGGCTTTTTTGTTTAAGGTCTTCTCTTCTAGGTTATCCTTGGCATAGTGGTAGGGGATATAACTGTCTCGCTCTGGATTCCACATATTGTAGTCAATGCCGTTGAGAATCCCTGCAAATTTATCCTTGTTGAGATGTAAAGTGTGTCCTAACCCATAACCAATATCTGTGTGGTGAGCTTCCCAGGCGGTGAGA
>JAAHHL010000065.1 GCA_010672185.1 Caldora sp. SIO3E6
TGTGTCTTGATATTCACCCCGATGACAAATTAAATGTCCAATTTCATGGGCTAGGGTGAATAATTGTCGTTCAATCGTGATATTATGGCTGTTGACTAAAACAAAAGCCCCTTGCTCAGCACTACAAGCACTTAAACCAAAAAAGTCTTTAATGGGGAATGGATGCCGAATAACTTTCAACCCAATTTCTTCTACAATTTCAAATAAGTTGAAAATCGGTGCTTCTCCCAATCCCAGACAGCGACGCAATCGATTGGCAATTTCAGCAATGCGTTTTTCATTACCCTCAACTTGATGGCAGGGGGTACTTTCTGGTGCATAGGGAGGCAAACCGACTGCTTGCTCCAGATTGTTATAAGTTTCCAGCATTCGCAGCACTTGGGCAGCAAATTGGGGGTTGTTGCCGAAAGAAGCATGAGCACGGAAACGGAAGTTAGGCAATCCTTCACTTTCCGGGCGAAGTAAATCATCTAGGGTAACGCCCAAGGCACGGGCTAAGGAAGACAGGGTTTTGCTGTCGGGTAGGGTTTTAGCCTTTTCATAGTTGTTAATACTCTGGCGAGTCATCCCTACCATCTCTGCTAGCTGCTCCTGGGATAGGCGCAGACTTTTACGATAGCGGGTGAGGTTGCCTCCGATAGTTTCCTTCATTGCTGACTTTCTCCCGAAAGTGCTGGAGGTGTAAAATCTTTTGTCAAATTTGTTGATATCTTATAGTCTCATTATAATAAAAAATGTCAAATTAGTTTTACATTTATGGAATAAAATAACGCAAAACGAGGAAATCGAGTTTGAAGTTACTCCAAGTGGAGAGGTATTGTAATGAGTCAAGTTGACTACACAACTATGTCTGACAAAGAGTTAAGGGAGTATTTTCTCAATCATCTAGAAGATCAAGCTGCTTTTCAGGCTTATCTAGTAAGGCGTCGAGAGCGCTCGCATCCAGTCATTACCAAAGTTGATGACCCAGACTTCGATGATAAAATTCAAACAGCGATCCGTCAGCAACTAGCGGAACATGGAAGTTAGTAGCGCGATCGCCTACAGTTGGTCTAATAAATTGCCCACTCAGCTTGTACTATCTACAAGCGATCGCCAAATTTGCCTTGGCTCATATGGACAATACCCTACCGTAATCAACAGGAGCCAGATTATGATGCAAGCCTACAAGTTAAATGCCACGATTGATGAATCAGGTCAGTTGGTTATTCAAGAACCTCTTAACATCGCTCCTGGCAATGTAGAAGTCATCATTCTACAGCCAACTGCAACGACTACCAATACTCCCAAACAACCCAAGAAACGGGAATACAAAGTTCAAGCTCTCAAAGACTTGCTCGAAAATGCTCCTCCTACACCACTCGACTTTGACCCTGAGAAAGCCAAGTGGGAGTATTTGAAGGAGAAGCATAACCTGTGAAAGTTCTCATAGACACTAATATCATTGTTGATGTAGCACTTGAGCGCGACCCCTTCTTCACAGACAGCGAACAAGTTGTTAGCTTAGTGGAACAGCAACAGATTGAAGGTTATATATCCGCATCTACCTTTAGTGATTTATACTACATTATCCGGAAAGCAAAAGGTCATAACTGGACACAGCAATTTTTGCAAAGAATGGCAGTACTCTGTACAGTCGCTACAGTTAATCAAGCTGTTATTTCAATGGCATTAACTGCTAACTTTAGAGATTTTGAAGATGCTATTCAGTACAGCACGGCTGTAGTCAATCATTTAGATGTGATTGTTACCCGCAATCCGCAAGATTTTCCAGTGACAACTCCTCGAATTGTCACTGCTGAACATTTGATTCAAGAGTTAACCAATTCTCCATAAAACTGGCAAAATTTCTTCCATATCAAAGGCGAGTGGTGCTAAATATAGTCCAGTAGCTTAATGGGTCAAATTTGACCCTAAGCCTGTCCCTACAGAATTTGTTGTGTTATTCTTCAACACTCCATCTTCCATATTGATGATGCGATCGGCAATATCTAAAATCCGGCTGTCGTGGGTTACTAGCAAAATAGTGCAGCCTTGTTCTTGAGCTAGGTTTTGCATCAAATTTACTACATCCCTCCCAGTTTTGCTGTCGAGGGCAGCGGTGGGTTCATCTGCAAGGAGGAGTTGAGGACGGCTGACAAGGGCACGAGCGATCGCAACTCGCTGTTTTTGACCACCGGATAATTGATCGGGATAGTGGTCTAGACGATGACCTAAGCCTACTAATTCTAACATTTCAGCTGCCATCTTATTCATTGTTGCCACGGAATATTGGGGATGAACTTCCAAACCCATACGGACATTTTGTTGTGCAGTGAGACTTTCGTGTAAATTGTGAGCTTGGAAAATATAACCGGCTTTACGGCGCACTTGCACTAACTTTTTTTCCGTTGCCTGACAAAGTTCTTGTCCCAGAAATTGTAAACTGCCGGATTGGACTACCCGCAGTCCACCAATCAAAGTTAGTAAAGTGGTTTTACCCGATCCAGAGGGACCAGTCATTAACACAATTTCACCAGCATTGATCTTAAGGTCAATATTGAACAAAACTTGCTTTTTTTGCTCACCGTGACCGAAGAAATGATTTAGACCTTGGATTGTAATTACAGTCATTAATTAATAATGGATAATGGATAATGGATAATGGATAATGGATAATGGATAATTAATAATGAGTATATCCAACTGTCTTGGATGATTTTAGATCTAATTCTAAATTCTAAATTCTAAATTCTAAATTCTAAATTCTTTAAAACATATCGGCGGGATCGGCAGACTGGAGTTTTCGGGTAGCGATCGCACCGGATAAGAGGCACATCACAACTGTCAACACTAGTACAGTAATGGCTCGTGCCAGGGTCATATAAATGGGGAGGGATGTTACCTTAGCCGCCATATAATACATTCCTATCGGTAAAATTACTCCTGGAATAAAACCGAGAAAAGCCATAATAATGCTTTCTTCAAATACAATGCCCAGCAAATAGCTATGACGATAACCCATTGCCTTGAAGGTGGCATATTCCTTGAGGTGGGCATTCACATCTGTAGACAGTACCTGATAAACAATCACCACTCCGACAACAAAAGCCATTGTGGTTCCAAAGCCGAAAATGAAGCCAATCGGACTTTCTGTGCGCCAATATTGCTCCTCATCGTCAATAAAATCAGCAATAGTCATGGCTTCAACATCGTTGGGTAAATACTGTTGCAATGCTTGGGCTACCTGAGCCGGGTCATAACCCGGTTCTAGATCAATTAGTCCTAAACTGACACTGCCTGCATCTCGTCGAGGAAACAGCAACAAGAAGTTTTGATCACTAGTAACGAGCAATCCATCAGTGCCAAAAGAAGCCCCTAGGGAAAAAACACCCCGCACGGTAATAGTACGTTTCTGGACTTCAGTACTCACCCATTGTTGATTTTCAATTTGAGTAATAGTCTGTTGATAGTTACCTCTAGCAGTGCGATCGAACAACACCACATCCGGTAATTTAATTTTGTCGAGTTGTTGATTGATCTCCGGTAAACTAAAAGCCTGATAATCGGGATCAAAACCGATAATTTGTAAAGCAGCATCCTGTCGAGTTTCAGGATTTTTCCAGGTGATAGTGCTGGAGTAAAGGGGATGCACAGTGGCAACACCGGGAATATCCTTGGCTTGATAGAGGCGACGGCGAGTGAAGGTGGATAAATTTTGGGTATTTTTGGCTTTGGGACTTACTAATACAATATCAGTATTGAGAGTCTTTCTAATTTTGGTATTGCTTTCATAGAGAGATTCCTGAAAGCCAATCTGCAAGAACATCAGCACATCAGCAAAGGCAATACCGGACAGTGCCACCAACAACCGTCCTTTGTTGCGACTCAACTGCAACCAACCAAGGGGTGTACGTCGTTTTAGGGAGTGTAGCCAATTCATCAATTCAAAATTTAAAATTCAAAATTCAAAATTCAAAGTTATCAATTACCTATTCCCCATTCCCCATTCCCCATTCCCAAACAACAAACAACAAACAACAAACAACAAACAACAATCCTCAATTCACCTCAATCTCTACTTCCACTTGCAAGTTAGTGAATTTTGCTGCTTCCTGACTGGATTTCGGGTCTAGTTGAACTCGTACTTCAACAATTTTGGCATCAATATTTTCGCTAGGGTCGGTATTGATTACGGTTTGTCTATGCACTTTTAGATCTACCCAAGCGACGGTACCGCTCAATTCGTTAGGTAGAGCACTGCTAAAGATCCTTGCCATTTGACCTGGCTTTAGTTTTTGCACATCGCTTTCGTACACTTCTGCAATTGCTACCATCTGCTCAATTTGACCAATCTCGACAATCCCTTCTGCGGCAATAACTTCCCCTGGCTGGGTATGAATATCCATAATTACACCGTCTTGGGGTGAACGAACAAAAGCTTGCTCTAGACTGGCTTTCGATTGAGCAGCAGCCGCGATCGCTCGTTGGAGTTCAGCCTGGGAGACCTGTACATCTACCGGTCGAACTTCGGTAATACTTGATAGAGTAGCTTGGGCTTTAGCAAGTTCTGGTGAGCGGGTAGATTGCAATCGGGTTAGTTCTGCTTGAGCTTGTTTTAAATTCCGTTGGCTGGTTTGTAGGGTAAGCTGTCGAGTATCACGAGTGGAAGCGGAAATGGCTCCTTCTTGATAGAGACTATCGTAGCGTTGATATTCTACCTGAGCATTTTGAACTTCCGCCTGCAATCGCTCAACGGTAGCTTGTTGGGCAGTAATTCGAGCCTGTTGATCCGCTTCTAGGCGAGTAATTTCAGCTTTTTGGGTAGCGATTTCCCCTGTTTTGGCTCCAGCTTCCACTTGGGCAAGTCGAGCACGGGAGACTTCGATATCTTGTTGAGCTTGTTGATAACTTGCTTGCAAGCGATCGCGACTATCTAAAATGGCTATTACTTCCCCAGCTTTCACCGAATCCCCCACTTTTACTAATAGTTGCTCAATCCGGCTCTCTTGGCTAGAAGTGGGAGCTGTTAGGTAAACAATCTCACCTTCTGGCTCTAAACGTCCTAAAGCTGTTACGGTTTTTATCTCAGGTAAAGCAATTTCTGGTGATTCAGGAGTTACGACTGCTGGCGATCGCAGTTTTCCATATATATATGTACCTCCCACACCCAAGAGGGCAATGAGCGCGATCATGGCTAGCGATCGCGTCCCCACTGGGATTGTCAAACTTTTATTATCAACAGCACCTTGCATCGCATCCCCCTAAAGAATGAGAAATTCCAAATACATAATTTACTATACGGTTTAGTAGCTTTACTACACAGTTTAGTAATCTATAATGGTAATGTCAAGGTATTGGTTGTTTGTCATTTGTCGTTTATGGAAACTAAAAATATGGAAACTAAAAACAACGTCACTAATAAAGCTGAGCGGATTCTCGTGGGAGCGCTGCAAACCTTTGCTACTTATGGATACGCAGCCGCTAGTATGGATCGCATTGCGGCTGCGGCTGGGGTTTCTAAACCAACGCTATACAACTATTTTCAGGATAAGGAAGGCTTGTTTACTGCTTTGATCAATCAGTTTACCCAGGATAAACCGATGGCAGTTTTAGAGGAAAGTTTGTTGTTGCAGACACCTTTGCGGGATAGCTTGAAGTACCTTGCCAGCGTTTTGCTAAATGATTTTGCCAATAAGCAACCAAAGTTTACCTTAATCCGCTTAGTTATTGGGCAGTCGGGAAAGTTTCCTGATTTAGCTCAGACAATGATTAAAAATGTTCATAAACCGGTTCTTGAGAAGCTAAGTTATCTGTTTACTCACCACCCTGACTCCAAAGCCACTGATCCGGAAGTCTCAGCTAGTATGTTTGCTGGTAGCATTATGCATTACATCATCACCCAAGAGATTTTGCATGGTAAAGAAATTATACCGATGGAATGCGATCGCTTTATTGATGGTTTAGTTAATGTACTAGTAGGGTAGCTTCGTTAGGGTTTTGAAGTAATAAGCAGTAGTAGGACTTCAGTCCAAAAAAAAGCAATTACGCGATCGCTTGTTAAAATCAGGTATTGATCCTGATAGCCTGCCCTCTGACTTGTAATTGGGAAATTAGGAATTGGGAATTGGGAATTGACTCTTCGCGATCGCTTGGCAGTAATATTTACTTTTTGAGGCTTAGAATCCAGGGGAACATTCTTCATAAATGATCCGTTCACAGAGAAACTCTGCCTCTTCCTGTGAGTCCCATTTCTCTTGGCGTCGGGAGTTGCTGTACTGGCACGAGCGCATATTTGATTAACTATCAGCACTTCAGCTTTTTGATCTAAAATTTCCATACATCCGTGGAACAGGCTTCTAGCCTGTGTCGGGAGTTGCTGTACTGGCAAGATGCCAGTTCCACGGGAGAAAGTTGATGGTGATGCTTTCAAGGTATTAGGATTTGTACTTTATCTACAGGCGCACACCTTCTCGATTATTACTAATAATAGCACAAAGTAATGGCGATCAACTGGTGCTGTTGTCGGATGCGATCGCAATCAACTGCCTTTGTCGAAAATGACGATAAGGATAATTTTAAGTGAATTGAGCTGTACGGTGAGCATTGTCAAAGATATTCAATTTTCCCAGATTTAGTAGTGCGAGCATCTTGCTCGCTACTGATACCAGGAATGAGCATCTTGCTTAGGATTTGAACCCAAGGCAGGTGATGGAATCCAGCCGATTAGTAATCGATTGGTTATCGATAGGGCGGGTTTTGTATTAAAATTGTCGCCAAAGGTGTTAACCATGACCCTAAACCCGCCCCTACAAACGTCCATAATTTTTTGACCTTCGACCTTCCCAAAAACCAATGCCAAAACAAGACCCGGCCAAATTAAAAAAAGTATCTGTCAACCTCCCCTTCGGTATCGGTGGTGCAGAATGGGAAGCAGATATTACAGAAAGAAAAGCTGCTTGGTCACTTTATGATGTGAGTTTGACAGTGTTCTAGATAGCATTGAGTTACTCTATCTTGTTCATTTTGTTGTAAAATTCGCTGAAATACTTGCTGCGCTTGGACAAAATTTTCTTGGAAATAAAAAGCGATTCCCTGTTCAAATTCAGTATGGGTTTGCCGTTTTAGTTCAATCAGAGGCTTTGGATTAGCATCATAGACTTCAAAACAACAGATACTTGAAGTGCTTCCTCTTTTTTTAATCCGGTCAATAAATCGATAGTTATACTGATTTTTGTCCCTGAGGGAGTTCAGTGTTTGCTCACTAATTAAAATATCGACCCTATAAGTTTTGGTTAAACCTTCCACACGAGATGCTAAATTCACTTCCTCAGACAAGACTAAAGTTTCCATCCGCTCCGGCTCTCCTACTGTACCTAACATGACAATCCCTGTATTGATGCCAATGCCAACAGTAATACGCCGCTCACCGATACGTTCTCTGAGAGAATTATAGAGCGAGATTTGTTTCTGTATTTCAATTGCTGCCTGCACTGCATCATCAGCAAATTGAGGAAATATCGCTAAAAAAGCATCACCTATATATTTATCGATAAAGCCATTATGCTTATGAACTACAGGAATAATCCGGCTAAAATAACTATTGAGGAAATCAAAGTTTTCTTTTAGTGACATAGTTTCTGATAAACTGGTAAAGGAGCGAATATCAGCAAAAAGAATAGTCATTTCTTTGTGCAGTAGGATCTGATGGCCTAATTCACCTTCAGCAATACCTTCTTGTTGCAGAAACTCCAGTGACTCTGTAAGGCGTCCTCCTTTTGACTTCATTTGCAACAGGGTTTGGACTTGTATTTCCAACTGCTGACGCTGCTCCCTCTCTTGTTCCAACTGCGCTATTAACTCATTTAACCTTGGTTCTTGTTGCTGGCGAATAAAGGTAGCTAAATAGTCATGTACTAGTTGATAACGATCTGTGGGAAGTTCTGGCAACAGTACTACTAAGCCAGAATCGACAAAAATCTTCAATACTAAATCTAAGCTTTCCTCTGGTGTACTCAAATCTGCTACCAATACCTGCAAATCCCGTTCTAATTCAGTGCGAGTCTTGAGGGGACGAGTACCTTTTTCATCGGTGAGTAAGTACAGTACCAATTCAGCAACTTGCTTATTTTCTGCACCGCAGCTTGATACTACTTCTGCTAGATAGCGCTTGATTAGTTCTTCCTTAGCACCAAGTTCCCGATATTGAGCTAATTTAGTAATATTATCTGTTTGCAGTTGTGCTCCCACTATCTGTAACTCAATCGGGCGTACTTCCCCCAAATTACCTGCTAAATCTTGCACTAGTTGCTCAATCAGAGCAGGTTCTAGGTAAAAATGATAAGTTTCTGTCAAGTGTTGGATAATGGCTTTGGCATCTACAGGGGAAAAGTTTCCTAACTCGTAGAGAACATTTTTAGTCAGAACATCATTGCCGATAATTTTCATGCAGTCTAGGCGATTGCACTCCAACAAGTAGTGTAAGTAATCTTTCCGTAGTGAGAGGATCACCTTCACCGGCAATATATTGAGGCAGGCTCCGATAAATTCAAAAAACTGCCGCCTTTGGATAGAATCAGGATAGACAAAGAAAAATTCTTCAAACTGATCAAAAATTAGTACCGTCCGTAGATTAAGTGATTCAGTTTGTTGTAGTTGTTCCAGGATAGCGGCTTCTGAGTTAAGGGGGACAGGTATATTAACTCTTTTTTCCTCTAGTGCTGTTGTCAATAATTTCCCCAACTGCTCAACCCAGTTGGTATAAACCCGCATTGCCACAGGAACAACGTCAGATATACCAATCGCTTTTTGTTTCAACGCTGGCACTAATCCCCCGTACACCAAGGAACTCTTCCCTACTCCCGATTCACCATGAATTACTATCAGCTTGCAGTCATTACGAGCAATGCGTTCAATCAAATGTTCTACATTTAAGAGCCTGCCAAAAGCCGTAATTTCTGGAGCCACAGTTTCCTGAACCTGAATTTGGGTTGGTGCTAATTTTGCCTGTCGTTGTGCTTTTATCCATCCCGCACCAATAAATGCCCGAAATCCATACTGTTGTTCAATCGAACGCTGCTCTAGTTTAATTTCAAAGGCTTGGGAATATTGCTTTTGCTCAAAGTAGAGTTGGTGTAAGTGATGAAGGATGTCTAGATATAAACTAGGGTTGGCTTCTGGTGTACCTACCTTTCTGGCTTCTGCTAAATTCCTGAGAGCTTCTGGTGTTTGACCTAAATGTTGCTGGACTTTGGCTAAAATTAATAAGTATCGGCTCTGGTCAACCAGCAAGACTGATTCCGACACCACCCCTAAACTATTAAGCGATCGCAAATCGGAAATTGCCGATAAAGTTCCTAGAGCTTGCTTTGCTAACTCATAGGCATCCTGCCATCGTTCTCGTGCTAAAGCAACTTCTGCTAATAAGCCATAATCCCTGGCTAATTCCATTGGTAGCTCTTGAGTTTGGTGATATAGTAAAGCTTGTTGAGCAAGGGTTTGCAACGGTTCCCAGTCCTGTAAATCCCGAAGCATATCCCCAAGCTTAAACACGGAACTAGCACTTAAATCGGGACGATTAACTTGCTCAAGGATGTCCAAAGCTTGTTGAATGTAACGCTTAGTTGCCTGCACATCTGGGTGATCTGGTTTTCGATAGCGATTTTTTTTGAGGTAATAGCAAAAGGCAAGATCAACCAATAATTTTAATTGTCGCTCTAAATGGTTGCTTTGTTGCCACAATTCTAATGCTGTCTGACAATGCTCAAGAGCTGCATCAAAATTGCTCTTGACATATTCAATAAAACCAAGGAGTGATGCTATACTCGCTCTAAGTTCTAGATCTAATTCTTGCTGACGATTGGGCAACTCCTGACAAGCTAGTTGGATTTCTCGGCAAGTTTCTACAGTAGGGTTTAAATTTCCTTTAAATAATTGCTCAGTACTTGTCTGGAGAAAATCAATCAATCTATCCGTAGCAATAACAAACTCCCTGGTTGTCCCCCAACTCTCGAAATCAGGAGCTACCCGCAGCAGTTTCTCCATGATTGGATCATTAATCCACAATATAAGTGGGAAAGGGAAATGCTTGCGAAACTCCTCTCTTACCTGATTGGTGGTTGCTAATAGTTGTTCGAGGTTGTCTACAGATTCTAAGCCAAATACCATTAAAACATCTAATTTGAAAATAGACGCGGGGATGCGGGGGCGCGGAGACGCGGAGACACCAGAGTTTTTATCCTTCTTTGTGAAGGAAAGGTCATGGAAGTCTGGCTTATATTGCTCCAATTCCTGTTGAATTCTGGCAAAGAGTCTCCTGTCTGTCGGCTTTAACTCCAGGATGCGGATGTCAACCTTTGTCAGTTCTCGCAACCGCTCTACTAACTGCGATCGCAAACTAGTATAGTTACAACGGGCAAAAATCAGCTTAAACCGACCAACCGAAGCTTCTATTGCCCAAGCCAGTTTGTTGAGCGATCGCTCGTTATCAACAGTAATGTTATCAGGTTGGTGGGATTGAGTCATTAGGAAAATTGGCAAACAATATGCCACAATTACAGTTAATGATAGCTGGAAAGTAATTATTATGGCAACATTCACTCTCGATAACCTACCAGATGACTTAATGGCACAAATTAAACAACTTGCTAGCCAAAACAATCAAACCATTAACGAACTAATGAGCAAAGCCTCTATCAGTCATAGTAGTAACGTGAATAAATGTGTTATTATTAATGACTGCCACCTAATACCTACTACCTAACACCTAACACCTAACACCTAACACCTACTCATGGTTCAACTTAAAGTATCCCACGAACGGCAAAAATCTTTGCCAACCATGTATGATTTACCTAGCGAAGACCCGGAGGAGCCAGGTTTGCCAGACGAGTTTCACGATGTACAACCTAATTTTTTGAAAAATACCTGTCAATCTCCTAATTACTCTCAAGACGATTATTTTATTGCCAAAGATCTCAATCTCTACTATGATTTGGAGCATCCCCTGTGGCACAAGCGACCGGATTGGTTTTTGGTTTTGGGTGCTCCGCGCAGTACAAATCAACAAGAATTACGCTGGAGCTATGTGATTTGGCAAGAAGAAGTAGCTCCCTATTTAGTGGTAGAATTGGCATCCCCCGGAACCGAAGATGAAGATTTAGGATTGACAGAGCGTAAAAAGGAAGAAATACCGACGAAATGGGAAGTTTACGAACAGATTTTACAAGTTCCTTATTACGTTATCTACGACCGCTATGAAAATCTCTTTCGCGGATTTGTTTTGCGCTCCGGGAAATATGAAGCATTAGACCTATCGGAAGGAAGATTGTGGTTAGAAGAATTAGGATTGGGATTGGGTTTGTGGCAGGGGAGTTATGAGGAAGTAGAAGGACGGTGGTTGCGGTTTTACGATCGCTTCGGCAATTGGATTCCTACATCAGAGGAGAGAGTGATTCAGGCTGAAGATGCTCGAGAGCAAGAACGAATAAGAGCAGATAATGCGGAAGTTGAGCTCCAACAATTACGCGATCGCTTGTTAAAATTGGGTATTGATCCCAATAATCTGCCCTCTGACTTGTAATTGGGAATTGGGAATTGGGAATTGGGAATTGGGAATTGGGAATT
Source organism: Caldora sp. SIO3E6 (assembly GCA_010672185.1). Taxonomy (GTDB): domain Bacteria; phylum Cyanobacteriota; class Cyanobacteriia; order Cyanobacteriales; family Coleofasciculaceae; genus Caldora. The sequence continues at coordinate 11,605 of JAAHHL010000065.1, forward strand.
GGGAATTGGGAAGAGTTTACTCTCATCCTCTGGTGGTAAAATGTTTTTATCGGGACTGCCTTCTGAATGGTTAGTCAAAATGAGCTACTCGAACATCTCAAGGGACTGAATCTTGCTCAATTTGAGGAAGTGCTGTTCCGTTTAAAGATTGACCCTGCAATTATTCCTAGTTCTTTTGCTGAGCAAAGTATTAGGGCTATTAGAATTATCCAACGGCTGAAGCAAGAGCCGAAGGGATTGGAGCGCCTGGAAAAAACTCTGGCTGAACCTGCTATCTCGATTATTGGTAAGCAATATACTGGATACGAAATCGAAGCTCAAGTTAAGCAAATTGTTGGGGAGTATATCCAGCAGCTGTTTGAAGGAAGGGAAGCAGAAAAGCGTCGGCTGGATGAATTTGTGAGGAATAATGCTAGGGGTGTGCTGTTGGTAACAGGTGCTGCTGGTTTTGGTAAATCTGCTCTGTTATCTCACTGGCAGCAGACACAACAAGAGGATTATTTTATTGTCTATCACTGCTTTAGCTACCGTTACGAGAAAACGCGATCGCTTGCTGAAGCTTATCGTCATTTACTCAAGCAACTCTATCTTTATTACAACATCAGGAATGGTGAGTTCCCGAATGATGAGAATGGGATGCGGGATATTCTGGTGGGAATGTTGCGGGAGCCTATTTCAGCAGAAAGCAAGGGTTTGGTGATAGTTTTAGATGGGTTGGATGAGGCAAACAAAACTTTTGAGCCGTTTTTTACTGAGTTACCTGCTGGTGTATTTGTCATTGCTGCGGCAAGATCTGAGGAAGGGGAAGAGCCAAAGTATTTGCGTAACTGGACAGATAATGCCCAGAGATTGTACCTAAATCGGTTGTCTCGTAAGGCTATTTCTAAGTGGTTGGAGCAAATCAGTGAGTTGGCTGCTTACTCACAAGATGAAGATTTTGTCCAAAGATTGGATAATATTACTGATGGATTTCCCCTCTATCTGCGTTTCTTGATAGATGATTTGAGACAAGCAGCAGATGTAGAGCAAGTTTTGGCACAGACGCCTACAGGGTTTGAGAAGTATGTCGAGCAACAGTTAGAGGGTTTAGATGAACTAGATTTACCAGAGCAAAGATGGCAGTTTTTTGCCCTACTAGCAGTAGCAAAGGGGGTACTAGAGAAAGAGGATATCAAAAGATTAACCCAAATGCGCGATCGCCAATTGCGGCAGTTACATCAGTCTTGGCAGGTGACGCGCTGGATGCAGATTAGTGAAGGTAAGTTCTATGCTTTTGCCCACCCCTTGCTAGCTACAACCTTTGCCTCTCAATTAGGGGATGATGCTGAAGATGCTTTGCAGAATTTAATCGACTACTGTGCTCAGTGGCAGGATCACCAGAGTGCTTATGCCCTGCGTTATTATACCGAACACTTGAGGGATTTGCAGCAGTGGGAAGAGTTGTATGCGATCGCGCGGGATGAAGAATTTTTCACTACTCAGCGACAACAGTTACCAGATGAGCTTGATTTGCCTCTCAAAACCGTGCAGAGGGCGTTGTGGGGTAAAACCAAAACAAATGATGCGGTGGGCATGACTGAGTTTCTGTTGGTACATCCACAGCGATTGATGCAGATTGCGCAAGAGTCACCTTTGGATATTTTACGAGCAGGTAGTACCACCAGAGCCTTGGCACTAGCGGATAAGTTTGATCCTCGACATTGTATGCTCTGGTATCTGCTACTGGCATGGGATTTAGTAATAGATGCTACCCAGGATAACGGGAAAATGGAGCAAGCATGGGAGGTATTGGAGCGATTGCAGCAGAAGGATTTACCCCGTTTATCAGAATCTTGGATGAATGATTGGGCTGCTTACTTGCTAATGCGTTTATTGGTAGCTACAAAATGGACGTTGACGAAGCTGTCAAGGTTGATTTTAAATGATTACTGTCTCGTCGAGCTATGCCGGAAGCTTGCAGAAGAAGGTGAATTTGCTGCCGCCTTCGACACTGCACAGCAGATTGGCGATTCAGAATATCGGGCAGAGGTACTCACCAAGATTAGGGACTTGCAAACAAATAAAACTCCTATGGAAGCTTACCAATATGTGGGTTTCCGGAGGTCTCTAAGGGAAGATGTACTCACCGAGACTGCCAAAGTTCAAGCACAGGCAGGAAACTTCACCGCTGCTCTCAATACCGTACAGCAGATTGGCGATTCATACGAAAAGGTAGAAGCGCTCATTGAGATTGCCAAAACTCAACCGACTCCAGAAAACTTTGCCGCCATCCTCAATACTGCTCAGCAGATTGGTGATTCGTACTATTGGATGCGAGATTTTGTTGTGGCGTTAAAGTCGGTGGAGAGTGAACGTCTTAAACTAAACTTTATTGCTGCCCTTGATGCCGCACAGAAGGATTACTTTTTATACCACCGGGGAGAGGCACTCACCGAGATTGCTAAAGCTCAAGTACAGGCAGGAAACGTTGCCGCAGCACTCGAAACTGTACAGCTGATTGACTCTTCATACCACCGAGGAGAGGCACTCACCGAGATTGCTAAAGCTCAAGTACAGGCAGGAAACGTTGCTGCAGCACTCGAAACTGCACAGCTGATTGAGGATTCATATCACCGGGGAGAGGCACTCACCGAGATTGCTAAAGCTCAAGTACAGGCAGGAAACGTTGCCGCAGCACTCGAAACTGTACAGCTGATTGACTCTTCATACCACCGGGGAGAGGCACTCATCGAGATTGCTAAAGCTCAGATACAGGCAGGAAACTTCACTGCTGCTCTCAACACTGCACAGCTGATTTACTCTTTCTACAAACGGGCATTGGTACTCACAGAGATTGCTGAAGCTCAGCCTATTTCTAAAAATTTTGCTGCTGCCCTCGACGTCGCACAGCAGATTAAATTTCCACCAGAATATCGGGTAGAGGTACTGACCAAGATTGCCAAAGCTCAGGCAAAAGCAGAAAACTTTACTGCTGCTCTCCACACTGCACAGCTGATTGATTCTTCATACGGACGGGCAGAGGCGTTCACCGAGATTGCTAAAGCTCAGACACAGGCAGAAAACTTCACTGCTGCTCTCCACACTGCACAGCTGATTGACTCTTCATACTACCGGGCATTGGCGCTCACTGAGATTGCCAATGCCCAGCCAACTCCAGAAAACTTCGTTGACGCCATCAAAACCGCACAGCTGATTGACAATTCAGACAAATGGGCAAAGGTACTCACCGAGATTGCCAAAGCTCAGGTAGAAACCAAACTCAGTAAACAAGCACTCCTAACCGTAGAGAAAATTTCCGTCAACCGCAATCTACACCTTCCTGATATTGCTGCTGCCTTTGTCGAAAATGACGATAAGGAAAATTTCAAGCGTCTGTTGATTCCCTGTGCCTACTACCTAGATGCCGCTTATCAAATGTGCGGACATCTAGCAAAACTATATCCCGATCAGGCTACAGATATCGCCAAGATTGTGCAAAAGTTTCAAGTTAGTTAATTGAGATTGGTTTTGTGGAACAGGCTTCTAGCCTGTGTCTGAGTCTGCTGTACTGGCAAGATGCCAGTTCCACGGGAGGAAAGTTGATGGGTATGTCTTCAAGATATCAGGATTAGCACTTTTATCTACAGGCGCACACCTTCTCCATTATTACTAATGATAGCACAAATTAATA
>JAAHHL010000650.1 GCA_010672185.1 Caldora sp. SIO3E6
TTAAAAAAATCAAGAGGCAAAATCAGCATCAATAGATATCCTAGGGATAGGTCATCCTTAAATTTGAGCTTGATGCTAGTTGTGCAAGTTTAGATAAAATCATATTTTTGAGGTAATTGTGATGAAATCATTGGCTCGCTGGGGCGCAACCCTAGGTTTAGTCGGAAGTACCCTGTTAGGTTCCTTCTTTACAGCTAATCTTCAAGCACTAGCACTGCCAGAGGAAGAAATTACCAAAAGGTTACAACCTATTCCTGTGTTTACCGTTACGGATGCCCAAGGGGCTCCCTTAGTTCAGTCTGTTACTGTTCCCAACACAGAAGAGGGCAAAACCGTAGACGTAGCAAGAGTCTTTTTGAGCAGGCAGGATGCTAATACTTTTCTGGCAGACTTGAAGTCAAAAGATCCTGAGTTGGGCAACAGCGTACAAGTAGTGCCGGTTTCTTTGGCAGAAGTATACGAATTAGAGAAAAATAGTCGGAACCAGACAGAAAATTTAGATTTTGCCTTGATACCCAAACAAGAGCAAGTGCAGTTGGCACAGCCACTTTGGCAAGCACAAATGGAAGCATGGGAACGTCAGAACCCAGATCAACCACAAAGAAGTAAAAATTTTCAGGGTGTGCCACTGTTTGCGGCTAAAGCTGGTCCGGATGCGGGATATCTGACTATCCAATTAGATAATGGTGCTCAGTCAATTCCTTTCTTTTTTGAAAAAAGCCTACTCCAGGAAATGGTAGACCGCTATAAGCAGCAACAACCAAGTCAGGCTAATAGCGTTGTGATTGAGGTTGTACCTCTTGAAGGATTAATTACTACCTTACAGAGGGAAGACAATCCGGATCTCAATAAAATTACACTGATGCCATCCCGGGAGTCCCTACAGTTTTTGCGAAATCTCCGCTCTAACTCCAATTCTTCCGAGTCAAAATAATTTCACAAATCTGGTAAGTTGTCATTAGTATCAGGACTAGAACTCTGGCAGTGGCGTCTAGCAGCGGGTAAAGCGGCAGTGGAAGCTGATATTTCCCTGGAGGAAGTAGATTGGCTCTTACAAGAAGTAGCTGGACTTGAAGCACTAGCACTACGTTTAGAGTCATTCAAAGAGCGATCGCAAATTGAATTACAATTGCCCCTCCCAGAACTATCTCAATTATGGGAACGGCGCTTGCAGGAGCGATTGCCGGTGCAGTATCTAACAGGGGTGACCCACTGGCGTCACTTTGCTCTCACTGTTGCTCCCGCAGTTCTGATTCCCCGCCCAGAAACCGAATGCTTGATTGACTTAGCGCTAGAGGCAGTACACAATAGCCCAACTCCTCAATTGGATTTTGGACATTGGGCAGATTTAGGAACTGGCAGTGGCGCGATCGCTTTGGGATTAGCAGAAGTATTGACAAATGCTTCAATTTATGCTGTCGATTGTAGCCCATCAGCTCTAGCGATCGCGCAACAGAATGCTCAAAGACTGGGTTACTCCCAAAGGATTCAGTTTTACCAAGGTTCTTGGTGGGAACCCCTCAAAGCTCTTCAAGGTACTTTCCGTGGCATGGTAGCTAATCCACCTTACATCCCTAGCAATTTGCTACCAAAGTTGCAACCTGAGGTGGTAAACCATGAACCTCACTTAGCTCTTGACGGAGGCAATGATGGTTTAGACTGTATCCGGAAACTAATCACCACTTCTGTTGATTATTTACAACCGGGGGGCATCTGGTTAATTGAAATGATGGCAGGGCAAGCAGCAGCGGTGGTAGAACTACTACATCAGCAAGGTAGTTATAGTCAAATTCAAATCTTCCCAGATTTAGCAGGCATTGACCGTTTTGCCTTAGCTTATCGAAACAATTGGGTTTAAAACCCTTGTACCGTAAGTAAAAAAATACCTAACATCTACCATCTACCACCTATTCCCACCGATAATTATGACAAATTGTTCCCAAACCCTATTTAACTTGAGGTAATTGAGATGAAATCATTGGTTCGCTGGGGCGTCACCCTAGGTTTAGTCGGAAGCACCCTGTTAGGTTCTGTCTTTACAGCTAATCTGAAGGCACTAGCACTGCCAGACGAAGAGGTTGCTGCTCGGTTGCAGCCTATTCCCGTATTTACCCTTGCAGACGCTCAAGGGTCTCCCTTAGTGACGACTGTTCCCTTGAGAGAGGGAGATAGCGAAACAGCAAATGTAGCAGGAGTCTTTATGAGCCAGCAGGATGCTAATGCATTTCTGGAGCGCTTGAAGACCCAAAATCCTGATTTGGGCAACAGTGTACAAGTAGTTCCTGTTTCCTTGGCAGAAGTATACGCACTAGAGAAAAGTAGTCAGAACCAAGCAGAAAATTTAGATTTTGCTTTCATACCTAAGCAAGAACAGGTGCAGTTGGCACAGCCAGTTTGGAGGCAACAGAACCCCAATGGTCAAGAAAGTAGAGAATTTCAGGGAGTACCTTTGTTTGTGGCTAAAGCTGGTCAAGATCAGGGATATTTGACTATCCAACCACAAGAGGGTGTGCAGATAATTCCTTTCTTTTTTGAAAAACAACAACTACAGACCATGGTAGATCGCTATAAAGGGCAACAACCCAATCAGGCTAACAATATTACTATAGAAGTTGTACCTCTTGAGGGATTAATTTCTACCTTACAGAACAGCGACAATCCAGAACTCAGTAAAATCATGCTTGTGCCATCTCAGGAATCCCAGCAGTTTTTGGAGAGTCTTCGCCGTAACTCTAATTCTTCCAAGTAGAATTAGCTTAAAACTCTGGTTCTATTAAGAAACACTCTGGCTAATTGCTAATGGATAATTGCTAATGGCTAATTGCTAATGGCTAATTGCTAATGGCTAATTGCTTTCAAGAAACAAGGCTCCGAGGCAGGAGGCAGGAGGCTCCGAGGGAAGATATAGCAGTCGCCAGGGCGGTTAAGACATTCTCAGGTAAGGCAAGTTAACAAGGGGCTTAAGCCCCTTGTCCTAATCACCTTGGCGGTTACTATAATTTCACAAAAGTTTCTTCCCTTCATTACTCGTGAGTACAAATGACCAAGGACCAAGGACTAATGACCAATGACACTTGCTTAAAGCAACTGCCGCACATCGGCAACTTCACCCTTAACAGCCGCAGCTACTACCATTGCCGGACTCATAAGTAGGGTGCGCCCTGTTGAAGAACCCTGACGTCCTTTAAAATTGCGATTGGAAGAAGAAGCACTCAGCTGACTACCCTCGAGTTTGTCGGGATTCATCGCTAGACACATAGAGCATCCTGGTTCCCGCCACTCAAACCCTGCTTGGACAAAGATTTTGTCTAATCCTTGAGCTTCCGCTTCCTGTTTAACTCGTTCTGAACCTGGCACTACCAATGCCTTGACTCCCTCCGCTACCTGCTTACCTGCCGCAAACTTGGCTGCCTCTTGTAAATCACTAAGTCTGCCATTAGTGCAGCTACCGATAAAGCAGACATCCACCTTAGTTCCTTGAATCGGTTCTCCTGGAGTTAGTTGCATGTAGCGGTAGGCTTCTTGAGCGATCGCGCGGTCACTTTCTGGCATAGTATCAGGTATGGGAACTGCTTCATTGACGGCAATTCCTTGACCTGGTGTAATTCCCCAAGTGACGGTTGGGGCAATGCCCGCAGCATCAAAGCTCACCACATCATCATAGACGGCATCCTTATCAGAGTGGATACTTTGCCACCAAGTTACTGCTTGCTCCCAATCTTCTCCTTGAGGAGCAAAGTCTTTGCCTTGGAGATAAGCAAAAGTTACTTCATCTGGGTTAACATAACCACAACGAGCACCGCCCTCAATCGCCATATTGCAGACAGTCATCCGCTCTTCCATTGTCATCTGCTCAAAAGTAGTACCAGCAAACTCATAAGCATAGCCAACACCACCTTTAACACCTAACTTGCGGATAATGTGTAGGATCACATCCTTGGCGTAAACTCCCGGTTGCAATTTACCATTGATTTCAATTTTGCGAACTTTGAGCTTAGATAGGGCTAGAGTTTGGGAGGCTAAGACATCCCGGACTTGAGAAGTACCAATACCAAAAGCGATTGCACCAAAAGCACCGTGAGTGGAAGTGTGAGAATCGCCACAAGCAATCGTCATTCCTGGCTGGGTTAAACCTTGCTCTGGAGCAATCACATGGACAATACCTTGGCCACCAGATCCTATATTATAGAATCGCACTCCGTAGTCTTTACAGTTTTTCTCTATCGCTTGCATCATCTCTTCTGCTAGGACATCAACAAAAGGACGAGCTTGGTTATCCGTAGGAACGATATGATCTACTGTAGCCACAGTGCGTTCTGGAAACAGTACTTTTAGTCCCCGCTCTCGCAGCATAGCAAAGGCTTGAGGACTAGTAACTTCGTGAGTTAAGTGTAAGCCGATTAATAACTGGGTTTGTCCGGAAGGTAGAGTCCCTACAGTATGGTAGTCCCAAACTTTATCAAATAATGTTCTCTCACTCATTAGCCAAAGCGATCGTTGGTCATCTAAAAGGATAGTGCTCAAGCACCCTAGTTTAACAATAACAGCAGAAGTCCCACATCCTACCCGAAGGGAGGTGTGGGATGAATGCGAGTGAGACGACGAAAATATTTCCGACCAATGCGTAGCGAGGGAGGAAATATGTGGAGGAGGCGAACATTATTCAGGTTTTTGTTGGCCTTCGATATATTTCCGTAGAGTTGAAATCGTTACACCGCCACAACTAGCTACGAAATAAGAACCACTCCAAAATACATCTTTCCAGTATATTTGTGATAAATACTCCGAAAATTCTTGACATAATTTTTGGTAAGACAC
>JAAHHL010000651.1 GCA_010672185.1 Caldora sp. SIO3E6
TCTGCAAAAAGTGTTGAACAAAACTGTTACCAACAGCGCCATTAGCACCGGTGACGATTACCAGGCGAGAATTCATATTTTTTTTGATATTTATTTACAACAAGGCAGGAGGCAAAATAAATATCTTTAATTCTGCCCACTACTGAGAATAGTAAGGGACTCTGGTTAATTTTACAGTAAGATCGCAGAAGCAATAAATGCTCCTCGTTCTGCCATGGTGTACAAACCTACATGATGGGATATATCTTGAGGATGAATAGCTGTTTTTGGTAGACCCAATTGAGTTACCATTTCTGGAGTCATATCAAAAGTTGAGCAACCTTCAGTATATACGGCTATATCTTTGAGAGTGGGAGTAAGGTCATGATTTCTGGCGGATACAATGGTAACAACGAAATCCATCACACAGATATCGGTGCAAATGCCTACGACAACTAAGGCTTCTAGTTTATTGTGGTTGATCCATTGCAGTAAGGTGTTATTGCCTGTGTCTAGCTCAATAGAACCGACAAAGCCATTGATACAGTCTTTCTCAATTAAGGTGGTGTTGGGATCTTTCTCTAACCATTCTAGTTGAGGAACTAGCTTTTCCTCCCCTGATCCCTTTTCGCAATGGGTAGGATAAGGTGGTTCTGGCTTACCTGGTTTGTGGGTATCTAGAAATGCCAAGATTGGTAAACCTCTGGCAGTAAAGGCTTTGGCTAAACGGTTACTTTCTGTAACCATCGTCTCTATTTGTTCATTTGGTTCTGTTGGTGCTAGGGCACCGTAACCAATAGTGCAGAAGCCGTTAACCACATCGACAATAACTAAACCCGTCGGGAGATCGCCTACAGTGTATGGTTGTGGGTCAATGGGTAAGGCAGCTTCAATAGCGGCTAGGGTAGAATTGGGAGGGGTTAGAGTAGTTACCATTGTTTTTATATTTTTGATACGGGCAATTTAATCTAGATTGAATCTAAACGCAATTAATATTAGCATAAAGAAAATGTTTCGTCCCATTTTGGCTGCATTAGCAGGAGTTTGAGCTAATCTAATTGCTTCTAGATGTTCACATGATCGGCTATAACAATGCGCTCTTAGCATTAATTTAAAAAGTCTTCAATTGCATAAACCAGTCGATCAATTTCTGATTTTAATGTAAAATAGTGAACGCAAGCCCGCAGACAATTAGGGTGGGGAATCCATCGCACCATAATTTTATGATTTTCTAAAATTTGCACCATGGTTTCATAGCTTACCCTCGGTTCTAATAAAGTTGGCTCAACTTGAAATGAAACCAACCCAGTTTCTGGTGGAGCATTGCATAGGCACAGAACACCGGTAATCTTGGTTAATTTTTCCCACAGATATTGACTAAGTTTCAGGATACGCTGATAGCGTTCTTCAGCAGTGCCCCATTGATGATGGAGAACGATTGCTTCTCGTAAACCACTATATAAAGGGTAAGCGGAAGTTGCCAATTCAAACTTACGTCCGTCAGGTTGCCAACCCACTGGATTTTCTGTCTGATCAAATAGCAGTCCTCGCCAGCCAATAAATGTAGGATGGAGCTTTTTTTGGACATCAGGATGAATATAAAGGGCACCTACTCCGACCGGACCACCCCACCATTTATGCCCAGTAAATCCATAAAAATCAACGCCAATTTCTGTGAGATTTAATGGCAACATTCCTACAGATTGAGCAGCATCAATCAGCACTTTAATCTGATTTCTAAATCCTGAATGTTCCGGCTGCTGATTCAGTTGATGGCATAGTTGCATAATGCGATCTAGCGGCAACAGTTGCCCCGTATTCCAGAGAACATGGCTAAGTACCAATAACCGCGTATTGGGTCGTAAATATTGCTCAATTGTATCTACCGGATCCTCTTGATTTAAAGTTATAGTTAACGGACAAACCGAGACTTCTATTTTAAATCGACGCTGGAGTTCCTGCACAGCGGCAATAACTCCTGGATGTTCGCTATCTGTCATTAATAAATGATCGCCCGGTTGCCAGTCCAAACCCCACAAAGGAATATTACAACTGCCGGTGGTATTTTCCGTTAAAGTAATCGTTTTTGGGGAGACTCCAAGTTCGGAGGCGATCGCTTTTCTGGTTTTATCGGTTTCTTCAGCACTCCAATGATTTCGCTCGTTAGAATACGGTCCAATTTCCTGAAGATATTCTTGAGATTTGGCGATCGCCGCTAATGCTTGTTGCGGCATCACCCCTTGTCCGGCATAGTTGAAATAAAATTTATTTTTCAACCCCGGAAACTGCGATCGATAGATATCTAACCCTGTTTTTTCAGAAAAATTAATCTTCACTCTTCTCCTAACACCTGATCTTAACTAGCAGGTCTCACTTTAAGTCGATAGCCGGTTTGAGTTTGTTTCCTGCTTCAACCAAAGGGAAAAAAATTGTTCGAGCCAATTTTCCACAACAGATCCATACTGTGCATGTTTTTCAATCTGCTCTTCCCATGATTGCGCTCCAGGCAACTTTAATTTACGCTCTATTTTTGTGTCTGCTGTAGCTGCCCACTCTTCCAAAACATTTCTGGATATCTCTGGATGAAATTGCAAACCGTAGGCATTCTCACCGTAGCGAAATGCTTGATTCTCAAACCTCTCACCTGATGCTAGTTTAACCGCATCTGAAGGTAACTCAAAGCCCTCGGCATTCCAGTGATAGAAAGACAACGGAGAGTCAAAATATTTACTGCCAGCGAAGGTAGGGATAATCGGGTGATAGCCAATTTCTACCTTGCTTTCAGAATGTGGTGCAACTTTGGCACCTAATGCCCGCGCTAGTAATTGAGCACCAAGGCAAATACCAAGGAAGGGTTTACCCGAACTGAGGCAGACTGGAATCCAATCTAGTTCTGTGCGAATAAAGGGTAAAGTTTCACTATCGTTGGCACTCATAGAACCACCAAAACTGATGGCAGCCTCATAGTTATTCATTGTGAAGGGTAATTCAGCTCCCTCACTGGGGACTCGGATCTCAATTTCATAGCCCCGCTGGCGCAGGAGATGTCCGACAGGGCCTGAATTAGAGGTAGATGAATGAAAAACAAATAGAATCTTTTTCACTAGTCTTTTTAATCAATATTTAACAAAACTTTAGTTGTTGGTTGCACTCTTATACATATCAACTAAACCCTCAGGTGGGTAAAGCTTCATAATCTTTTTAACGGTTGGGTGTTCAGCCGTAGCAGCTACATTACGGCTGACATTCTTAAATTGCTTGAAGAAATCATCATAAAGCACTAAGGGTAAGTTAGGAATATGGAATTGCTTTGGTATATGCCACAGAGTCATCATCAGCATATATATGTCACAGACAGTAAAGCGATCGCCAACTAGCCAGAGTTTATCCTGTAAAGCCTGATCTAGAATTTTCCAGCATTTGATCATTTTTTCTCCTGCTCGTTGTCTAATTCCTGCTTGACTAGATGGAGATGGATCGGTTGAGATGAACTCTGGTTTAAAGCAATAATCAACAGCTGGATAAATTTCAATTGACATATAAAAGAGCCATTGATTATAGAGATAGCGTTCTGGATCGGAGAGTGATGGACTCAAACCTACCTCAGGATAGCTGTCTGCTAGATACATAACCATCGCCGCCGACTCATACATTGGGCTTCCGTTCTCCAACAACATGACTGGCACCAAACCATTCGGATTTAACTTAAGAAAACTTTCAGATTTGTGTTCTTGTCTCTCAAAATCGACCAACTTTAATTCATAATCCACACCAATTTCTGCCAAAACTACATGGGGGGCGAAAGATGAAGTTAGAGGACTCCAATAAAGGGTATACTTAGCCATCAAACTTACCTAATATTATTTTTTTACACATTCATTTTGCTTGTATGAAAATTTCTCATAGCCAAAATTTTCAAAATCAGATTGGTATTTTTCATAAACCATATTGGCTAATGTATCAGTCCAAAAATTTTGGCAATTCTTTTTTTGTGTTGTGTTCAGTTTACTTTCAATATGGTAATATATGTAATCTGGAGCGCCAATTTTGTCAAACAAATAGGAAATATCCTGATCAAAGGTTTCAACCTTACCGATAAAATCATAATCAACAAAATCATTGCCTGTTAGCAGGGTATAAGGCCTCCATTGAACTTCCATAGCTGCAACATCTTGTTGGCAGATATATCTCACAAAATCGGCAAAAGTCACTCGATTTTCATTTAAATCTATGGACTCAATCTTAGGACAGCCTCTAAGCAACATTTTGATTTGTTCGAGTACTCTTTCAAGCCAAGATCCAGGAAGTTTTTTTCCGTATGCTGCTTTGATTCTTGTTTCAATTTGTGGATATTCATAGATATTGTTTGTTGCAATATAATTGCGATAATTTTGCGGCTTGATAACCGAGTCTGATTTTCTACTTTTGATAATTAAGTTATTAGCTTGAGTGATTATCCTATCCAGTAAATTGGCAATTAAGCCTGAAGATTGATAATTCACTTGAGCTTTAATCCTTTTCGCTACATATGTAAAGTGGATATTCTGACGCAAGGGATTATCCAACATCTTGTTGATGTAAGCTGACACAATCCGTGAATAAGGATTTCTGACAAAAGTAAATTTGAAATAATCTCGCTCCTGAAACAGAGCAGATAGTTCTCTGTTACTCAGATCCACTCGATTATCAGTAACACCAAATTCCCAGTGGTAATAAGGTGCTGGTTTGACGGTTTGCAGAAATTCAGCTAATTCTGGATCATCATAGCCACGGTTGAGCAAGATTAACAAGGTACGAATTTTTGTACAGGCTGCTTTGGGAA
>JAAHHL010000652.1 GCA_010672185.1 Caldora sp. SIO3E6
TTCTCTCAAAGATGCGGTATGAGATAGGCATCGAAGCATGTTCCACACTTTTACGATAATCTTGCATTTATACCTTAGCTTTGAAGAAAATAGCGATCGCTTGCGTAGGGTGTGAAATCGCGAAGCGTAACGCACCGCATAACTGTAAGATTATCGCCAAATGCGTTAACGGCAGGGCGGGTTTTGTAGTCAAGTTATTCCCAAATGGGTCAAAGGTGACCCTAAACCCGCCCCTACAAACGTGCGGAATTTTATTCTCCATTCTAAATTCTGAAAGCGTTCGCCCATATATAAAGTACCAAGTTCGAGTACAGGTATCGTAACTAACCTAAATCCTATCTTTAATCTTGCTGTAGTTGCTTCAGTAGCTCTAATACTCGTTGCTGTTTAGTAGTATTTCTTTGTTCAGCATAGAGTTTTGCAGCCTTTTTTAAATCCTGAATGGCTTTTTGCTTGTCTCCCAATAAATAATAGGCAATGCCACGAATGGAGTAGGGTTCAGCATATTCAGGATTAATTTTGATTGCTTGGTTGTAGTCAGCGATCGCTTTATCTAATTCTCCTTTGCTGCCATAAGCAGTCCCACGATTGTTGTAGACTTCAGCATACTCAGGATTAATGTGAAGAGCTAGGTTGTAATCAGCGATCGCTAGATCTAGTTCTCCTTTTTTGCCGTGGGCATTTCCACGATTGTAGTAGGCTTTAGCATACTCAGGATTAATGTGAAGGGCTTGAGTGAAATCAACGATCGCTAGATCGAGTTCTCCTTTGTCAGAGTAGGTACCCCCACGGCTATTGTAAGTTTTAGCAGACTCAGGATTAATTTTGAGGGCTAAGTTGAAATCAGTGATCGCTAGGTCTAATTTTCCTTTGTTTTTGTAGGCATTTCCACGATTGTGGTAGGCTCGAGCATACTCAGGATTAATGCTAAGGGCTTGGTTGTAGTCAGCGATCGCTAGGTCTAGTTCTCCTTTGTCAGAGTAGGCAAGCCCACGATTGTTGTAGGCATCAGCATACTCAGGATTAATTTTGAGGGCTTGGTTGTAGTCAGCGATCGCTACGTCTAGTTCTCCTTGCTTGTGGTAATGACTCCCACGATTGTAGTAGGCAGCAGCATACTCAGGATTAATTTTGATTGCTTGATTGTAATCAGCGATCGCATTGTCTAATTCTCCTTTGTCAAAGTAGGCATTCCCACGATGGCTGTAGACTTCAGCAAACTCAGGACTAATTTTGAGGGCTTGGTTGTAGTCAGCGATCGCATTGTCTAATTCTCCTTTGTCAAAGTAGGCATTCCCACGATTGTTGTAGACAAGAGCATCCTCAGGATTAATGTTAAGGGCTTGAGTGAAATCAGTGATCGCTAGATCTAGTTCTCCTTTTTTGCGATAGGCATTCCCACGATTGTTATAAGCATAAGCATCCTCAAGATTAATGTTAAGGGCTTGAGTGAAATCAGCAATTGCTTTATCTAATTCTCCTTTGTCAGAGTAGACAATTCCACGGTTGTTGTAGGTATTAGCAAACTCAGGATTAATGTTAAGGGCTTGAGTGAAATCAGCGAGTGCGAGGTCTAGTTCCCCTTTGTAGTAGTAGGCATTCCCTCTATGGAAGTAAAGTGCTTCGATAGCAGTATTTTGTGCAATCGCTTGCTCAGCATCGGGTACAAATTCTAGCGCCTTGGTAAATCTTTCAATCGCACCTTCATAATCTTCTGCCTCAAGTCTAACTAAGCCGATAGTAAACAGCGTCAGATAGCTCATTTCTTGAGAAAGTTGAGTCTGAATCTCAAAATGCTCCAGCTTGGCAATCGGTTGAATTAATGGTTTTGTCTGAACCGAAGGCAATAAACGCAGTTTTTCCAAGACTTCAAACTTAACAGTAACTTGGACATGGCTATCCGTCTCTTGATACCAACCCCACAGCACAATATCTGCATAATGCTTTTCCCCCTTAGCACGAGCAACCTTACTTCCTTCCTGGGCAGTTATTTCTTCGTTTAGCGCCTGAACTTCCACATCATCGTATTCTGCTAAGGCATTTCTAAGTTGGTCGATAATTCTCTCTTCCACTCCCCGATTTTCGGATTGCAGGCTCTTAAAGTCTGCAACTAACACCACTACCTGATTTTTTTGAAGATTCTGCCAATGATACCAGCCTCCACTACTCAGAACCATCAACAATGCCACGGCAAACAAGCCAAGGAGAGCTAATCGCCTCGTCTTCTTACCATAGTGCTTAACCAACGTATCCCCACTCCCATCAATCCGGCTTCGCTTCAACCAGATATAGAGGCAGATGGAGAGCAAACCAACAAAACCAACTGCTAACAGAATCACCGTTAACTGTTCGGTTTCTCCCCTTATTAATTTGACCCCTCCCACAGCAATAATGGCACAGCTAGCCACAGTGGGTAGCCAACCTAACCACTGAGTAACCCTAGGGACAATAGATTGTAGCGGATTTAACTTTGTCCGTTCCGATTCAGACGACTCCAGTCAAGAGGCGGATTCGTGAATGTTAATCTCCTTACCAATATAAACCCTGTCCCCTTTGGCTACATACATGTCACTACCAAGGTTGACATTCTCTGTATCCCCCGTAGTCTGAAAACTAGGAGAGTTGTTGTCGCTATCTATATTCATGCTGCTGTTGTCGTTTTGCACTTTAACTGCATTGATTTGTCGAGCAAGCAGCCGTACCTCAGCAGCAAACTCTGAATCTTCGTCCATAACAACATTTAAATACTCAGCCACTTGCTCTAAATCAGTTTCCGAACCTTGTGCTGCACCGTTGAGGACTGATTCTGCTTGAAAGCGGTGGCGCAACTTGAGCCAAATTTTCTGGCGCAATTGCTCAATTTTGCTCCAAGTGGCTTGAGTAAGGTTCTCTACCGTTTTCTCAAATGCTTTAGTAAAAGCTAAGGTTGCAATTGCCGTTGCTGATAGGGATACTGGATCTGTCATCTAAGAAATGCCTGAATCAAAGATATCGTTTATTGATTGATACAGGCTGGAAGCCTATTCCACAGGAAATTTTTCTACAGTAGATTAGAATGTGGAACTAGCATCTTGCCAGTGAGGAGCGCGATCGCTTAATTTACTAGGAGTTTTATTCCCGTAATGCAGGATTTTAAATTTCCATTTCACCGATGGCTGAGGCGATTTTTGACAATGATTTTACCTGCGATGTCATGCTAGTAATCAAAGTCCCCCTTTCCAAGCGCTAGCAATCAAAGTCCCCCTTTCCAAGCGCTAGTAATCAAAGTCCCCCTTTCCAAGCGCTAGTAATCAAAGTCCCCCTTTTTAAGGGGGATTTAGGGGGATCAAAATCTACTTCTAAACTAAGCTAGCTTCAAGCTTTCTACCTTCAACACCTAAGTGACTATACAAGAGATTGCGTTCACCTTGGCTCATAATATCTAGATGGTCGCGATCGAAAGTATAATTAGTATCACGAATCTGACATCGAAGAGCAATAGCTTCATTGCCATACCAGACGATTTCTCCTTGGCTAGCTTCTGTAATATCGAAACTCAAAAATTCTTTGGGTCGGTAATTAATGGAAATGGTTACTGATGGAACAACTTGGGATTGTTGGTAGATAGTTGCTGGCATTTTCTACATAGAACTAAAGATTTCGCTCAATAGCTTAAATTGATCTTAATTGATTATCAGTAATTCTAATTACTGACATTGGCTAAAGTTTAAGTTATCTTGTAAAATTGTGTATATAATTAATCAGTAAAATTACTGTGTAAAACATCAGATTGTAAAAATTTAATTAAAATACTTGGTAAAGTAATAGAGTATACAGTTTTCTATTTTAGCTACCTTGTCAAAGAACAAACAACGACTGGATAAGTTATTAGTAGACTTAGACCTCTGCTCATCTAGACAGTTAGCCCAACGACTGATTCGTGCTGGCGAGGTAAAGGTGAATCAGCAAATAGTCGATAAACCAGGAACTGAGGTGGAGACAACTGCTGAAATTCAGATTAAGGAGAAGCCGCCTTACGTTTCTCGAGGGGGTGAAAAGCTGGCTAAAGCTCTGAAAGTGTTTGAGATTGCGGTAGAGGGACGCATCTGTTTAGATGGTGGTATTTCCACTGGTGGTTTTACCGACTGCTTACTGCAAGCAGGGGCAAAACGAGTTTATGGGATTGATGTTGGTTATGGACAAGTTGCTTGGAGTCTGCGGAATGATCCGCGAGTTGTCTTACAAGAACGCACCAATCTGCGCTATCTTCAACCAGCTGATTTGTATGGTAACTTAGCTGATAATTCCCTAGAATCTTCCCAGGAAAATGCTCAAGGAGTATATCCTGATTTAGGAGTTGTAGATGTTTCTTTTATTTCTCTCACCAAAGTGCTTAATGCCCTCTGGCAACTACTGACTCCACCCCGTGAATTAGTATTATTAGTAAAACCACAGTTTGAAGTAGGACGTGAACGGGTTGGCAAAAAAGGAGTAGTGCGCGATCCTAATGATCAGGCACAAGCGATCGCTAAAGTATTACAAGCAGCACAACAACAAGGTTGGCTATATAAAGGCTTAACTTGTTCGCCCATTACTGGACCTGCTGGTAATATTGAATATCTGCTGTGGCTAGGAATGGACAGTCAGCAACCGCCTCCTGATTTAGCTGCAATTCAACAGGTGGTAGGTATTAGGTGTTAGGTGGTAGGTGTTAGGTGTTAGGTGTTAGGTGTTAGGTGTTAGGTGTTAGGTGTTAGGTGGTAGGTGTTAGGTGTTAGGTGTTAGGTGTTAGGTGTTAGGTGTTAGGTGGTAGGTGTTAGGA
>JAAHHL010000653.1 GCA_010672185.1 Caldora sp. SIO3E6
TGGTGCTGATCGACTATGTGAACCGTCTGCGCAAGGAAGGCGCCGGCGCCCTGGAAGCCCTGGTGAAAGCCGGCGTCGGAGGAATCAGTCAGGAAGAAACAACTCCTGTGGGTAGCTTTGGCGTAGCTAATAATTTTGGACTATACGATATGCATGGGAATGTCTCAGAGTGGTGTGCAGACAGTTGGCATTCCAGCTATGAAGGTGCGCCGATAGATGGTAGTGTGTGGGAAGATAAACATAAAAGAAGCTCTCACTTTCGGATGTTGCGAGGTGGTTCTTGGGGCAATATTTCGGGAAACTGCCGTTCTGCATTTCGTAACTTCAACGAGCCCAACAGTAAGCATATCAGCTTCCTAGGTTTTCGAGTTGTCTGTACTGAGCAAGAAAGTTCATCGAGTTTTTTGCCAATACATCTGTCAATAAACGCTCATTTTTGGAAAGATATAATACCTATGGCCTCAGGGGGTAACAAGACACTTTAAAAGTAGACAGGGTGTGGGGTGTAGGGTGTAGGGTGTAGGAAAAAAGAGGGGCAACGTCTAGTTGGTAAGGATGGTTGAATCAGGTAATAGACGATAGAATAAGGTTTATAAGGGTTGATGAGGCTCTCAACCGCAGCGATACGAACCTTCTTTTTCACCACACCCCACACTCAGTCACCCTACACCCCGTCTCCTTTTTACCCTTGTTGTCACCCATTGAGACCTATAGCAATCGCCCAGTTTTTATCCATTTTGTTGAAAATATTGACACTTGAACTTGATAGTTATTTTTCTAGCTAAAGAATGTTCTTATTTATTGATATCGTCTTATTCGCTATCTCCATAGGACTCCTAATCCCGACTACAGTTCTTTTTCTTGAGTGCAGTATCGCCTTGTTGCCTATTTCTGATAAGACAGGAGCTACTGAAGTCATTCAACCTAGGATTGCTGTTTTAGTGCCTGCTCACGATGAAGCTTCTGTCATTGGTACAACTATAGAGACATTATTACCTCAGTTAACTACTCAAGACAGACTGCTGGTTGTTGCCGATAATTGCAGTGATGAAACAGCAGAGATCGCTCGTAAATTAGGTGCGACAGTAATTGAGCGCCAGGATCTTGAACACCGAGGTAAGGGTTATGCCCTAGACTATGGCTTAACTTTCCTAGAAACAGAGCCACCGGAGATAGTAGTCTTAGTTGATGCTGACTGTCTTGTTGAGGAGGGTACAATTAAGCGCATTGCCTCAATTGCAGCTACTCAAGGAAAACCGGTGCAAGCAGCCTACCAGATGGAACAACCAGCCCATAGCAGCCCCAAAGACTCAGTTTCAGCTTTAGCTTTTCTGGTTAAGAATGTAGTTCGTCCGAGTGGTTTAGCAAGACTAGGATTGCCTGGGCTATTAACTGGTACAGGTATGGCCTTCCCGTGGTCGGTAATTCGTCAAGCCCCTCTAGCTAGTGGCAACATTGTCGAAGATATGCAATTAGGGCTAGATTTAGCGATCGCTGGACACCCCACTTTATTTTGCCGGGATGCCAAAGTCATCGGTATTCTGCCCCAGCAAGAAGAAGCTGCAAAAGGGCAAAGAACCCGCTGGGAGCATGGTCATTTGCAAACCTTATTAACCCAAGTGCCTTACCTCATCAAAGCCTCTTGGGAGCAAAAACGCTTTGACTTGTTGGCACTTGCCCTAGATTTGTCAATACCACCTCTTTCGCTATTGGTCATGATTTGGGTGGCTGCTACAGGTTTAGCATTACTAGCAGGAATCTGGAAGGCAATATGGATACCACTGATCTTGTTAGCGATCGCTGGATTGATGATTCTAGTTTCGATTGTTGGAGCCTGGGCTAAGTTCGGACGTACCGAGATTTCAGTATGGACCCTGGTGGCTGTAGCTTTTTACATTATTTGGAAAATTCCCCTATATCTAGCTTTTCTGGTACAACGTCAGACAAAATGGATTAGAACAGACCGGGATATAGTCGATGCTGGGTGAAATGGGTTGATTCTACTTTTTTTTAAGTTTTTTTCCCTCAAAGGTTGTCATCTAGATGAGGAGAGAAGTTATAATCGGACAGAGATAATGGGGATAAATGTAGACAGGCTGTAGCCCTTGGCTAGAGGAAGTAGTCTGATTATGCAGAGGGAAAATTATACTATTAAGCAGTGGAAATCTGATAATGCCCAAAAATGTTGCCTATCTTGCCCCTGAAATTCCATCTTTGTCAGGTACATTCGTATATACAGAAATATTGGCTCTTCAGGCAAGAGGGTTGAATGTTATACCTATTTCTGTTCACTATCCAATAGCTTTAGCTAAAGAGTCAGAAATAGAAGAGCTATTGGAAAAAACTATCTTTTTATATAGCCAGCATTGGATATCAACTTTGAAGGACAATTTATCTTTCTTATTCAAATATCCCAAGTGTTATCTGGCAACTTTATTTACTGTATTTAGTGATATTTTTAAAATTGGCTTAACTAATTCGGCAGCACTCAAGCTATTGTACCAGTTTCTTCAGGCAAGTAAGATAGCCAAAATTTTAGAGACCTACTCATGTGAACATTTGCATATTCATTTTGCTCATGTACCAACACAGCTTGGAATGTATGCCTCGCTACTCTCAAAGATTCCCTTTACTTTCACATCTCATGCCAATGATTTGTTTGAACGTGGTCTTCTTCTAAGAGAAAAAGTTGATAGAGCAAAAGCTGCCATCACTATCTCAGAATATAATCGCGATTTTCTGGCTAAACAACAGACGGATACTAACAAAATCAAAATTGTGAGATGTGGAGTAGATACTCAGAAATATGAATTTATTGCCAAAGAAAAATTCAACAAAGTTCCTGTTATTGGTTCTTTAGGTAGACTGGTTGAAAAAAAAGGAATGGATGTGTTCATCTTAGCCTTGAGTCAGTTATATCAAAATGGCCTTGATGTCCATGTTGAGATTGGTGGTGATGGACCTTTGATGGAGCCTCTAAAAGAATTGACAGCAAAACATAATTTGAGTTCAAAGATTAACTTCAAGGGGGCTATTGCCCATGATGAAGTTTTTTCCTGGCTCAGAAGTATAGATATTTTTGTTCTAGCTTGTAAAAAAGATAGTAATGGAGACCAAGATGGTATTCCTGTTGTGTTGATGGAGGCAATGGCAATTGGAATTCCTGTAATATCAACTGATATTTCTGGAATACCGGAGTTAATCCAAGACGGGGTGTCTGGTTTTTTGGCAAAACCTAATGATCCAGACTCATTAGCTCAAGCCATAAGCAAATTCTTAGATGGCTCGCAACATCTTTCCCCGATGACAGAGAGTGCTAGGCAAAGAATGTCTAAAGAATTTGACAAGAATGTTAATATAGATAGGCTATTGGATACCTTTAACTAAAATTCTTAAGCTATTTGATAATTAAGGAGGTTTTATGGAAGAAAGCAAATATCGGATAGTGATTATTTCTCCTGTCAGAAATGAAGACCAATTTATTGGTGGTGTCATTAACTCTATGGTCAATCAAACAATTAAGCCAGTAGAGTGGATTATTGTTGATGATGGCTCGACGGATAAGACATTAGAAATAGTAACAAAAGCTGCTCAAGAGCATCCCTGGATTCATGTCGAGAAAAAACCAGATAGAGGAATGCGTGCAGTAGGTCCAGGAGTCGTTGAAGCCTTTTATTATGGATACGACCGTCTCCACACTCAGGATTATGACTTTATCGGTAAAATGGATGCCGATATTGAATTTGGTCCCAAATACTTTGAAACTCTTTTGACCTTCTTTGCCAATGATCGCTACTTAGGAGCTGCCAGTGGTAAGCCGTTCTTAGAAGAAAATGAACAACTGATAGAAGAGCGTACTAATGACGAGATGGTGGCAGGACAAATCAATTTTTATCGCCGAAAATGCTTTGAAAATATTGGTGGTTTTGTCAGGCAAGTTCACTGGGATGGTATTGCCTATCATCGTTCGCGAATGGAAGGTTGGAGAAGTCGTAGTATTCGGCATCCTGATTTAAATTTTATCCATAAACGACTAATGGGTTCTTCTCACAAAGGTATTGTAACGGGAAGACTAAGATGGGGAAAAGGTCAGTATTTTATGGGAACTCATCCCCTTTATATTTTCGCGATTGGTATATACAGAATTGTTGAAAAGCCTTTCTTGATTGGTGGCTTGTTTATTATAATTGGCTATTTTCAAGCTTGGCTGGAGTCGATGCCAAGATATGATTATCCAGATTTTAGAAAGTCTTTACACGCATGGCAATTTGAAAGGCTCAAGCTTGGTAAGCGATTAGAAATAATTCCTGAGCCGCAGCCGGAGCAGTTACAGTAAATTTGGTAGGAGCTGGTTTAGCTACATTGCCCCCTACTAGGCGGTGAACCACTCACTACGGGGTGAGCTAAAAAAAGGGTGGGAGGTGTGGGAAGTGTGGTGCGCCGCCCGACGGGCGGCGCACCACCCCCGATGATACCAAATCCAGTAGAATGGTTACACTTTGGTGACAATAAGGCTCCAGGGCAGCAGGAAAAGAGCAAAGTCGAAAGGTAGAAGGATACGATAAGTGTTTAGCCGGATTTGATATTAAAGGAAGAAACAAGCCAAATTTTCTTCCCTCGGAGCCTTGGAGCCTTCTGCCCTGGAGCCTCGGAGCCTTGTTTCTTAAGAGCCGCCCCACGGGCGGCGATTGCCACCCCCTACGAATGACAGAAACACTACCTCCAACCTTAGAGCCTTAAAGCCTTAGAACCTTCTTTCCTTCTGCCCTCTGCCCTCTGCCTTC
>JAAHHL010000654.1 GCA_010672185.1 Caldora sp. SIO3E6
TCCTAGAAATCCTTTAAGTAGTTCTGATACTTGTTTTCTCATTCACTTCACCTAGAAATCAACAACAGGCTCTAATGATGCACTAGAGGCACGAATCTTGAATTTGCGACTTTGAGTGAGTCATCTAGAGTTTCCTGCTAAGTAGATGGAGATCAATTATCTATGATCTTGTCAGTCCTGGTATCACATGTTTCGCGAGTAAGACTGAAAATCCGGAAAAACTTTTTATAAGAAAAAACACGCCTATTTTTTCTTCCATTTTTCACATAAATCTGTCAGACATATAAAAATCTCTTCTCTACCTTTTTCTTTCCTTCTTTCTTTGATTAAAGTGTAAAATGTATCAGCATACAGTATGACAATTCCTTTGTAAAATTTTTTGATGACATCTTCCTTAATAAGCCCTAATTTTATACAAACAGCCAACTCTTCTAGAAAGTTAAGCAAATTTATAATAGCTTGTTTTGTGTCATTATTTGCTGGATCACTTAAATAGTTTATAATAAATTTTTCTTGATTATTAATTGATTGACTATTTTTTAGGTGATATAGTTCCTGTGCTTTTTGTCTAAAAGGCAAAAAACCTGGTTCATTCCAGCGTGAAATATATGGCAAAGTCCTGTCTAGAAGTTGAGATTCTGCAAGTTGTTTGATGTCTGCCTCTCTTTGTTCTCTATCTTGCTTAACACTTCGTAAAGCATAGACAGCACTTGCACCAGCAGCACTAGTTGCCAGTGCTGTAGCCATAAACGTCAAAGTTTCTCTATGTTCTTTTTTCATTAAAAATCCATGAAGTATAGTTAACCCCAAGGAAATAATAACCAAGCTAACTCCTACACTAAAAGTCAGTTTTATAGTAATCTGACCATATTTATCTGGATCGGATTGAGGAGGCATTATTCATTAATTTTTATCTACACTTTCAATTAACTTTCCTTAATTTTTTGGTTCTATCAGGAAGTTTTTGAAATTGTGAATAACTTACTCATTGTTTACAGAGAATTGTATTTATAGGAGCATAATTATTATACTGTGAGAGAATAATGGCTAAAAACATTCAGGACACCAGGGAAACGTTTCGGATGACAGGCAAGATGCCTGTCCACTCATAACTGATGAAGAGCATTTGGGGCAGGGATCGCAACTTAACCAACCGCAAACTCATCATATTGCCGCATTATGGGAGCATGATAAGCCAGTACGATATCTTGCTTTGGCACACCTAAGTCTACTAATTCATTAGCCACACCAATTTCTGTTCCATCATACTGAATCCAGATCTTGTCATCAATAATATCGATTTTGTTATTTGTTATTTGTTGTTTGTTGTTTGCGATCGCACTTAGTTAGGGTGTTCATTAATCAGAGCAATCAATTCCAATACACCAAACCACAGGCAAATCTTATCACTGTTGCCTGTTGCCTATCCTCTCCACCAGACTCATTGCAATTACAGTTTTCCAGGAGACCTTTATATATAAGCGCACACCTATCCCATTCTAAAATGAAGATATCAAAAAATAGTGAAAATCGCAAGTAACATTATTTTGTTTTTACATTGTATAGCAACCGCCAAGGGGATTAGGACAAGGGGCTTAAGCCCCTTGTTCACTTGCCTGACCTGAGAATGTCTTAACCGCCCTGGCGACTGCTATAATATCACATTCAATGTAGGGGCGACATTGGTGTCAATTTAAGCAATAGCTTAAGTCCATTGAAATGGACTAAATTTTTCAGATTTATTGAGAGTCATCTAAAGATGACTTGAGCTATGAGCCGGTCGTTTAAACGACCGGCGGAGCAAGGATTTCACGTTAAGTTGACACCAATGATAAGCATTCGTCCCTACTCTTGCCTGCTAAAAATTCTCCCGATTAGCGATCGCATTTGTCATTTTTTCCAGCACCTTTGTTACTGAAATCCCCATAGCCCACTTAATTGGGCTTAGGTAAACTGTTTGCCTCAGACGGATAGAAGGAAGTAGAGTAAAGCTTTGCTGGAATTGAAGGTGGTGCTGTGTCCGAAACGTTATTTCCCATTCCTGACGATTACGAGGCTTTCTTGAACGACTTGAAAGAGCGCATTCGTAACGCCCAGATTAGTGCAACCCTGGCAGTCAATAGAGAATTAATCTTGCTCTACTGGCAAATCGGTCGAGAGATTCTCACCTGACAAAAGCAGCAAGGTTGGGGAACAAAGGTTATCGAACGACTTGCCAAGGACTTAAAGAAAGAGTTTCCAAATCTTGCGGGTTTCTCACTCCGAAATCTGGCTTATATGAAGTCGTTCGCAGATGCCTACCCCGAACCCGATATTTTGCAACGCTGCGTTGCAAAATTACCTTGGCGACACAATATCGCCTTGCTCGAAAAGTTAAAATCTCCAGAACAACGGCTTTGGTATGCCCAACAAACGCTGGAAAATGGTTGGAGTCGGGATATCCTAGTGATGCAGATTGAAACAAACCTTTACCAGCGTCAGGGCGGTGCGGTAACAAACTTCGAGCGAACGTTGCCACAACCGGAATCGGATTTAGCCCATCAAATGCTGAAAGACCCGTACAGCTTAGAATTTTTGACTCTCAGCCAGGATACACAAGAGCGAGAACTCGAACAAGCACTGGTACTGCATATCCGAGATTTTTTATTGGAATTGGGGGTAGGTTTTGCCTTCTTGGGCAACCAATACCCCATTGTGGTGGATGAGACAGAGTATCGGATGGACTTGCTGTTTTACCACACGCGCTTGCATTGTTACGTAGTTATTGATCTGAAAATGAGGAAGTTTGAGCCATCGTTTTCGGGGCAGATGAATTTTTATGTATCGGCAGTAGATAATCTGTTAAAAACACCCCGCGACGAACGGACGATTGGGATTATTCTTTGTCGTTCAAAGCGCCGAACAACAGTTGAATATGCCCTCCAGGATGTATATAAACCGATTGGGGTATCTACTTATCGACTGAAGCAGGATTTGCCGGAACCTTTGCAGGAGAGCTTGCCCACCGTCGAGCAGTTGGAGATGGAGTTGAACAGTGCGATCGCGGTCATTGAAACCCAACAAGACGAAGAGTGAAAGCCCATCCACTTCATCCAACTACATCAACAATTTAGCTTTACTCTACCATTAGAAATTCTCCCGATTAGCGATCGCATTGGTCATTTTTTCCAGCACCTCTGTTACAGCAATGCTTCCCAATTCCCCAGCCGCACGGGTACGAATACTCAAGGAATTGGATTCTACCTCTTTAGCTCCCACTACTGCCATAACTGGGATTTTTGCTTTCTCCGCATTGCGAATTGACTTACCTAGTCGTTCTCCACTAGTATCAGCTTCGGCTCTAATACCGAGGGTGCGCATTTTCTGCACTACTTCTTGAATAAAAGGTAACTGCACCTCACCCACTGGTATCAATCGTGCTTGTACTGGTGCTAGCCAGAAGGGGAAGTCCCCAGCATATTCCTCAATTAAAATACCAGTCAGCCGTTCTAGGGAACCAAAAGGCGCACGGTGAATCATAACTGGGCGTTTGCGGATGCCATCTTCAGCAACGTACTCTAGCTCAAATCGCTCTGGTAAATTGTAATCTACCTGTACCGTACCCAACTGCCACTCTCTATCTAGGACATCGTGGAAGATAAAATCTAACTTCGGACCATAAAATGCCGCTTCTCCTAATGCTTCAAAGGAGTTCATCCCCAAAGTTTGGACAGCACGACGAATTGCTCCTTCCGCCTTATCCCAAGCTTCCTGGGAACCAATGTACTTATCAGAAGCTGGGTCACGGAAACTCAATCTGGCTTGGAAGTTCTTCAGTTGTAGACTCTTAAACACCGATAGGATTAAGTCTACAACACTGAGGAACTCTTGATCCAACTGTTCTGGAGTCACAAATAGGTGAGAATCATCTACCGTGAAGCCTCGCACCCTGGTCAAACCCCCAAGTTGCCCAGATTGCTCATAGCGATAAACCGTACCAAACTCTGCTAACCGCATTGGTAGTTCTCGATAGGAGCGCAATTCATTCTTATATATTTGAATGTGGAAAGGACAATTCATCGGCTTGAGGGCAAAACCCTGTTCTGCTAGCGCTGCTTCCTCATCCTCTGCCATCATTGGGAACATGTCTTCTTTGTACTTCTGCCAGTGACCTGATACCTTAAACAAATCCACTCGACCAATGTGGGGAGTTACTACTGGCAGATAACCCCTTTTCAGCTGCTCTTGTTTGAGAAAATCTTCCAGTACAGAGCGTAACACCGTTCCTTTCGGTGTCCATAAAGGTAATCCTGGTCCTACGGTGTCAGAAAAGAGAAATAATCCTAATTCTTTACCTAGCTTGCGGTGATCCCTTTTGAGGGCTTCTTCCTTGCGTCGCTTATATTCCGCCAGCTGCTCCGGCGTCTCCCAAGCAGTACCGTAAATGCGCTGAAGCTGTTGCTTATTTTCATCGCCCCGCCAATAAGCACCAGCTACAGTTTCTAATTCAATCGCCTTGGGGTTAATGTCCCTGGTATTTTCTACATGGGGTCCCGCACACAAGTCCCACCAATCTTCTCCTAGGTAATAAATCGTAATCGGGTCTTCGAGATCTTCGAGGATTTCTAGCTTGTAAGGTTCATTGATTTCCTGAATGCGGCGTTGTGCTTCCTCCCGACTTACCTCTTCTCGAATTAGAGGTAACTTGCGCTTGAGGATTTTGACCATCTCTTTTTTAATGGCCTTCAGGTCTTGATCGGTAAATGGCTCTGGCTTGTCGAAGTCGTAATAAAAACCATT
>JAAHHL010000655.1 GCA_010672185.1 Caldora sp. SIO3E6
TCATCATCCATGCTCATGTCATCATCCATGTCCATGTCATCATCGTCATCCCCGGAGCCCAAGTCGGTATCATCTCCGGCTACAACTTCTTCCCCTTCAAACTTGAATTTGATCCTGCGTTCCACCCCTTCATCTTGCATCATTCCACCACTGTTGGAACCGCCAAACATGTAGCTTGAAGGTAGGTCGATTAAACCATTATCCAAGTCCGCATCAAAGTCTCCAATTTCCAAATCCCCATCGGTAGCAGAAAAACCACTGGTAATTACGTTAACGTCTTGCACCGGCAAGAAAATCAGTGGTGCATCACCGGGATTATCGGGACTAATCAAACTACCCTCAACATTGAAGTCAGAATCAAAGCTGTTAAGAGTAAAACCAAGGACAGTATCCCGGTTCATAAAACTTACTAGATTACCATTAGAGGTAAAAGCTATTCCTGTAAGCAAACCCTGTAGCACTCCAGTATCACCCTGGTTGGGAGTACCACTGCTATCAACATCAGTAAAACTAGCGGCAGTTGGTTGAAACCCAGGATTGGTGAGAACTCCATTGGGACTTTCAATAGTAAGTTGCTGGATACCAACATCGAATAGTGTAACATTGTCGGCAGCATCCGTACCGGGGATAAAAAAGGCTGCTTGACCACTGACTTGACCACCTGTCACTTCAATTTGGGCATTAGCTACAGGGGCAAGTAGAGCTGCTAAGCCACCAACGATACCTAAACTAACAATGTGGCTAATTGATTTAAAAATCATCTCAATACTCCATCACTAAATTACTAAATAAGCGGAGGTATCTAGCTAACCTAGAAAACCTCAAACTGAGATCGATGCACCATTCTCGATAACCCGCAAGGGGTTTAACAAGGGGTTTAACAAGGGGTTTAAACCCCTTGTTGCTCATAGATTTGTCTAAAGACGACTGGGTAGGGGTGAACTCTGGGTGGGTTTTGGAGCTTATTGAGAATGGTGCAAGTCTGAGTAAAATTAATATCTGCTGAGTGTAAATTACATCCTGAAAATGGTGAGGTAACCAAGTATTTAGAAAAAGGGGGAGTATGTATTTTGACAAATGAGTTACCTGCAATCAATCTATCTCTAGGGCTACCGTTTATACGGATTTTGGTAAGTAGATGAAAAACCTGCCTTAACCCCCTTAGGTAATTAAGTACTAAGTTGAATTGATAGATGCAATTTTAATTTGGGTAAACGTTTGGTTAGTACGGATACTCAAGTTTACACTAACTTATAATGTTGTCTCTAACTTAGTATTAATAAGGTTTCGTTCAACATAGACGCTCAACTTGAGTCAAAGTTTCCCAATTTAGCAGATCTTCATCAAAAGTTCAGATGCCGGACTGTTTAGATCCCCGACTTCTTAAAGAAGTCGGGGATCTGGGATTGGATGGATCTTAGATTCTAGAAAGTAAAAGTAGTACGGAGAGCGCCAATAGTAATGGTGTCATTAGCACTGTTGTGCAGTGGATTGAAAATCACAATTACTCCTGGGGTAATACTAATATTGTCCGATACCCGCCAACGATAAAAAGCCTCTACATGAGTGGTAGTTGATGGTTGATCTCCCGGTGCAGCAGTTAAATCACCCCGACTGATAAAACTAGGCACATTTCTGCCATTGGGGAGATTACTACTGGTAATTTTTGGAGGTTGTCCCACATAAATACCGAAGAGATTGCCTTCCCCTAACAAATCAGGGAAATTGAGGAAACCCATCCAGTTAAATGTTTCTACATCTCCTGCTGCTTCTTGAAAATTGGAGTCGGTGTAACCAGCCCAACCTCCAACAGTAAAGTTTGGAGTTACTCGCCATTCCAAAGTCGCACCGAAAGCATTAGTATTAATCGGTCCTCTTTCTCCAGGATTATTGAGTACTAACTGATCATCCCCAATACCAGTTCCTAATCTGCCAAAGGGAGAATAAGCATTGATGTATTGTAAGGAAATATCCAGGGTATCTACCGGAGAGACAACTAACTGTGCTCCGACGGAAGTTTCTCCATTGTCGCCACCAAAGATACCACCATTAACAGGCTCTTCAGCTATGCTGGCAGTGTAGACACCTTGCAAGCTAACTGCCGTAGCGATTTGCCAGTCAAAACCAACCCCAGCACCACCAACACCAACGCCAATGATGGGATTGCGTTGGGCAAAGCTAGAAATTGGTCCAGAACCAGAACTCTCAATACGGTTGACTCCCCGGAAGACGTTGATGGGATTGACTCCTTCTGGACCAAAGATGAGGGCAAAACTATCGCCCAACAGTTGACGGAAGTTAAGATCTGTGAGTATCAAGTCGTTATTACCAGTGTCGCCTTCATATCCTAAGCGAGTGAAGTTACCCAAGGTATTATTGAAGGTGGGGCTGGTATTGCCATTGCCTGCTTGTAAGCTGGTGAGCAAGAGGCTGCGAGGACCAAATT
The DNA here is from genome assembly GCA_010672185.1 of Caldora sp. SIO3E6. Taxonomy (GTDB): domain Bacteria; phylum Cyanobacteriota; class Cyanobacteriia; order Cyanobacteriales; family Coleofasciculaceae; genus Caldora. Next base: position 2,447 of record JAAHHL010000655.1, read on the forward strand.
GAGTAAACAGGCTCAACTGCACGTTGTTGATAAAAGTAATCTGATCATCGGTGTCAGTAAATTGCTGACCCGCTAATTGAAAATCATTGTCCTGACTGCGTCCCTGGAGTCCAAAAATTGCCTGTCCGAAGAGTTTGGTAGTAGTAGAAAACTGGTGATCTTCAAGAAAAGCAACCCGAGAGTCGAGATTGTCTATGCGCGTACCGACGAGAGCTAGTTCTGCGTCAAATTCCTGGGTGAGCCGCTGTAGAACCTCAAAATCGTCTTCTGTCACTAAATTACCTGCAGCCACTAGTTCGGCAATAGTATCCAAACAAGCCCTTAAACCAGCAGCAAATTCATAACGGGTTGTAGGTTGGTCGCCCCGAAAAGTACTATCAGGATATCCCACAAGACATTTGTAGCGTTCTACTAGATCCCTCACTGCTTCAAAAGCCCAGTCACTTGGTTCCACATCTAATAAGTCGGAAACATTAGTCACTTGACCCATGGGGTCATCTTCCTCTAATGTTTTCACATCTTCCAAAGGTTCTAACAAGAGAGGCTCTGACTCACTAGTCTCAGGATTAGCGTTCGCTTGAGCTTCAAGGGTTTCAGCACCAAGCAAATCCTGGACTTTGGTTTCTGCCTCAGTCTCTAAATCGGTGAGGGGAATTTCCGGCAGATTGAGCTCATTAGCTGCTACTTCTGTTGACTGGCTATCGGTTAGTACCTCCTCAGCTACTTCTGTTGCTGTAGACAAATCTGTCGATAATGACAATTCCTCAGATACCGGCTCAGCTGAAGCTCCTGCTTTTGTGCTGACTTCTGGTGCAGCTTGAGCTGGTGATAAATGAGCTACTAAGCAACTAAGGGTTGCCAATATCAAGGTAGAAGATACCTTCTTTTCCAAGTTCAGACAGTAATTCACAGTGCTATAACTCCTCGGAACACCACATTTTTTTCTTAACTTATGTTAAGTTTCAATGTCACCTATAGCTGGGATAGGGCAACTCTAGCTTAATTAGACTACAAGAATCACATCCAGTTATAATCTAATTATCTTTTAGTTGCCAATCTCCCTTTGTATAGTTGTCTAAAAGGCTACTGATACAGTAAACATTAATCACTATTATGATTGCTTATAGAGCAAATTAATTAAAAAAAATCTGTTATTGTAATTTAACTTAGCACTCAAGAAATTAAAAAAAATTAACCTCAATAGTCCTGATGACAAATTTCTCATGACTAGGTTATTAAATTAGATTCTGCTGAAGTTGCTTATTGTCTACTTACAAGTCAAGAACCTTCCTCCTCTTTCCGCATTAACTACGTTTTATTCACTCAAGGATAAAAGCATGAAAATTGGAACAAGGGTAATTCGTGCCGGTTTATCTCCCACAATTCAAGGTGAACCCTTTTATACTGGCGTAACTTTTGCTGGTCCGTATCACACCGCTGGTGATCCAGCTACTAGCCCCTATACCTATGGGCGTTATCACAACCCAACCTGGACACAATTTGAGCGATCGCTGAGTGAGTTGGAAGGTGGCAGAGTCATATCGTTTGCCTCTGGTATGGCAGCAGTAGCCGCTGTCTTGGGCACAACTTTACAGGCTGGAGATGTTATTGTGATGCCCTCTGATAGTTACTTTGCTGCTCGATTACTAGTTGAAGATTTCTTTGCCAAGATGGGAGTCGAAGTACGGAAAGCACCAACCGCTGGCAATGAACAACTTCAGCATTTGGATGGGGCAAAACTACTTTGGCTGGAAACACCAAGCAATCCAGGATTAGATGTTTGTGACATTGCGACACTGGTAAACGCAGCCCAGGAAAAAGGAGTGCTAGTTGCTGTCGATAATACAACTCCAACTGTAGTTGGTCAGAATCCTCTAGCTCTGGGTGTAGATTTTTCAGTAGCATCAGACACCAAAGCACTTACAGGCCACTCTGATTTAATTTTAGGTCATGTCGCTGTGGGAGATCCAGCTTGGGGGGACAAAATTCGCTCTTGGCGTACTCAGATGGGTGCCATACCCGGTCCGATGGAAGTCTGGTTGGCACATCGCTCTCTGAGCACATTAGAAATGCGATTAGAAAGACAATGCCGTAATGCTCTAATTATTGCCGAGTATTTGGCAAGTCATCCTGATGTGACCAGTCTACGCTATCCAGGTCTAGTATCTGACCCGGCACATGAGATTGCGGCTCGACAAATGCAGTTTTATGGGCCGGTAATTAGTTTTGTGTTGCCTAGCCGAGAACATGCCGAGGGATTTCTCAGAGCTTGTAATCTAGTCATAGAGGCTACTAGTTTTGGCAGTATACATACCACTGCAGAACGAAG
>JAAHHL010000656.1 GCA_010672185.1 Caldora sp. SIO3E6
TACTGCGCGATCGCTTGATGAATGTGGTATTATTTACATAATGGAATAGGTGTGCGCCTGTAGAGTATGAGCAGATACGATATGCGATTAATGAAGCTAGTATAGCCTCATTATTTTGAATCTAATATTAGAAGATGATGTCAACACCTACTAAACAAGCAGCAATCATTCGGACAGAGCGATTCACTTTCATCGTCAGAATAGGGCGTATGCAATCATTGGTGTCAACTTAAGCCTAGACATAGCTGACTAGCTGGATTTCCTAACTCACCTTGGATTCAAATCCAAGGCTAATAGCTCAAGTCATCTAAAGATGACTCAATTTTCTCTAAAATCTTCAGTCCACTTGAGTGGACTTGAGCTATTAGCCCAGAACTTGAGTTCTGGGTGGGTGTGGAAGCTAGTCGTTAAGCTATCCCCAGCTTAAATTGACACTAATGGTATGCAATACGCCCCTACCGTTACCGCATATTTATCTTGATACGACCTTTTTTGGGAATATGCCCAGAAAAATTTGATGCTGACTACTATATATGCACACACTTTACTACTGTTAGTAGTAAATCAGAATAAAGTCAACCCCCTTCACTGAGAAACAACAGGCAAAAGTTTTAGCTCCTCGACTTCTTCTTCTAGTTTACAGTCGGGCCGTATTGCATACGCCCGTTGCCGTTGCATACTGTGGAATACTTAATGCGATCGCAAGCTTAATCCTGATTGTTGATATATTAGACTTTTTGTATAAATAATGATCGAACAAGTAGGTTGGGTGTAACGGAGTGAAACCCAACGCAACACAATCTGGTGTTGGGTTACTATTCATACCAACCTATAATGATAGAGCGATCGCTTGCTGGTATCGGAGGCAATCGCTTAAAAAACCTACCACCTACCACCTACCACCTACCACCTCATTTACGATTGTAAATTTCATAGAGTCGCTTAATAACTTCGATGGGAATACCTGCGGGGGGAAGTAACAATTTGATAGATTCGATACCCCCTGCGAAAACGATGCTTAAAGTATCTCGCCAGCGTTGCCATTGTTTGGGGTTGTTTTGAGGCATGGTTTCAAAGCCTTTGGTGATGATGTCGAGGATTTCAGCATCTGAAGCTTGGGGATTTTTTGTGCGGACGTTTTCTAGAAGTTGAGAGATGTTTTTTAGGGCTTCTGGTATTTTAGAATCGGTAGGGTAGTTGTTTTGTTTACCGATGACAGTACCAGGGTTTTTTTCAATAATTTGATTAACGTCAGTGGCAATTTTGTATTTAGATGATTCCGTCATAATTCTTATAGTTATTGTAATTTGTGTTTAGTAAAATCCGGAGCTCAGATACCCGACTTCTTTAAGAAGTCGGGTATCTCTACTTCACTGTGCCTTGAGGTTTTGCTCACCAATGACAGTACCTTGATTTTCTTCAATAATTTGGACAATTTCGCCATCAATATTGTAGGTTACAGTTGCTCCTGATGGCTGAGAAATGATGACTGGGGGTAGCTGTTTGCAGAAAATTTCGTAGTTGTAGAATTGGCAGTTTTGTTGAATCTTAGAAATTGCTCTAAGTGTGTATTCTCCTGATTCAGTAGGAATGAGGGCAAGAAGATCCGGCAAAATGTGGGCGGCTTTGTCTTGTTTGATTTGTCCTAATGCATCTGTCGCACTGCTACGCACATGCACAAAGGAGTGTTCATATTGGAAGGAACTGAGCAGTCCAGGAATGACTTTTGATGAGCCTAGTAACGCCTCTACCGCCAAACTACGCATGTAGGAGTAGGAGTCTTTATTTTGTAGGGCTTGGAGCAATCCAGGAATTGCTTCTGGCAAGCCTAGGTTTCCCAGCACCACTGCCGCACTACTACGCACAGAGAAGTTTTTATCTCGGAGGGCAATGAATAATCCAGGAATGGCTTCTGGTGAGCCTAGGTATCCTAACGCCTCTGCTGCTCTCCAACGCACAGAAGAGTTTTTATCTTGCAGGGCGTTGAGCAATTCAGGAATGGCTTCTGGCAAGGCTAACATCTCTACTGCACTCCTACGCACATCGGAGTTTTTATCTTGCAGGGCTTGGAACAATCCAGGAATGGCTTCTGGTGAGCCTAGCTTTCCTAACACCCTTGCCGCACCATAACGCACATCGTAGTCTCTATCTTGGAAGGCTTGGAGCAATCCAGGAATGGCTTTGGGCGAGCCTGTATTTCCTAAGGCCTTTGCCGCATTCTTACGCACAAAAGAGTCTTCATCTTGGAGGGCTTGGAGCAATTCAGGAATGGCTTCTGGCAAGGCTAACATCTCTACTGCACTCCCACGCACAAAGGAGTCTTTATCTTGGAGGGCAATGAGTAATTCAGGAATGGCTTTGGGTGAGCCTATCTTTCTTAATGCCTCTGCCGCACTCCAACGCACAGAGTAGTTTTTATTGTGGAGGGCAATGAGTAATCCAGGAATGGCTTCTGGTGAGCCTATCTTTCCTAACGCCTCTGCCGCACTATCACGCACAGAGTAGTTTTCATCTTGGAGGGCAATGAGTAATTCAGGAATGGCTTTTGATGAGCCTATCTTTCCTAACGCCTCTGCCGCAATACTACACACAGAGTAGTTTTCATCTTGGAGGGCATTGAGTAATTCAGGAATGGCTTCTGGTGAGCCTATCTTTCCTAACGCCCCTGCCGCACTCCAACGCACATCGGAGTTTTTATGTTGAAGGGCATTGAGTAATTCGGGAATGGCTTCTGGTGAGCCTATCTTTCCTAATGCCCTTGCCGCACTATCACGCACAGAGGAGTTTTTATGTTGAAGGGCATTGAGTAATTCGGGAATGGCTTCTGGTGAGCCTATCTTTCCTAATGCATCTGCCGCGCTCCAGCGCACAGAGTAGCTTTCATCTTGGAGGGCATTGAGTAATCCAGGAATGGCTTCTGGTGAGCCCAGCCTTCCTAATGCCTTTGCCGCACTCCAACGCACAGAGTAGTTTTCATTTTGGAGGGCATTGAGCAATTCAGGAATAGCTTCTGGTGAGCCCAACTCTCCTAAGGTATATACCGCTCTCAAACTCACATCGGAGTCTTCATTTTCCAGAGCTTTGAGTAATCCAGGAATGGCTTCTGGTGAGTTCAGCTTTCCTAACACATTCGCCGCTCTCGAACTCACATCGGAGTCTTCATTTTCCAGAGCTTTGAGTAATCCAGGAATGGCTTCTGATAAGCCCAGCTTTCCTAACACCTCTGCTGCTCTCGAACTCACATCGGAGTCTTCATTTTCCAGAGCTTTGAGTAATCCAGGAATGGCTTCTGGTGAGTTCAGCTTTTCTAACACCTTCGCCGCTCTCCAGTGCACAGAGGAGTTTTTATCTTCCAGAGCTCGAAGCAATCCAGGAATGGCTGCATCAGATCTTGTCCTTTCCAAAAGCTCAACCCTTAACCATTCAGGGATACCTACTTTTAGAGTAAAAAACAAGAACTTCCATCTTGTAGGAACCTTAACAGATTTTATCAAGCTGACAGTTTGCCCTTGAAACTCCGATTTCACCTCCCCTGCCAACCTTGCCCCCAACTGCAAATCCACAGCCAACGCTAACCTTACCAACCGCACAGCCTGCACCTCATTCTCCAACAACCCCAACATCAGTGCTATAGGTTCTGTCCATTTGAGATAATTCAAAAAGAAATGCTGCCACTGCTCATCATCTATTAAATAAGGATCACGCTTCTCAACCATTACCAGCAAGGCTTCCGCTGCATAATATTCCTGAAACAACTGGTGATGAAACTCAATCTCCCTGGGATTTGCCGCTACTTGCAGTAAATGATGTTCCAGTAAATCCTCTAACCATTCCTTCCCCTTAGTTGCCGCATCAGTTACTCCCCGCTTACTCAACCAGGCTTCCAAAATTCCCTCAGCCTTGCTATGAGAAACCGTTAACCATGCCTCAGTTGGTTTCTCTCTATCTCCCCGCAGCATCTCAAATGCCAGATGCTGCAACATCTCCGACTGAAACCGACGACAATCTCCTGAAACCGGTGGATATTGCTTATGTTGGTTATATTTACTGTCAAATTTCCGAAACAACTCTCCCTTACTATTGGGTATCTGCTGAGTTTGGGGATCAAATACTTCACACAGCATTTTCAACAACAGGGGAGTTTCTGCCACCTCCCGCAATCTATCCTGTAATTGCTTCAGCAACACTTCCCCATACTCCGGCAAATACTTACCCACATATTCCCGCATTTGAGGTTCTGTCAGGGGACGCATTTCCAGCTTCTTCTCAATCCCCAAATCACCCCCCACCGCCAAATCCCGCGTAGTGAAAATCATCGGCGTCTGGGGATTATTCTCCCGAAACTGCTGCAACTGTCGCCGCAACTCCTCGGAGGGGATTTCATTTACTCCATCCAGCAACAAGAAGAGTTTTCCCTCTACCAACCAGTTATCGATTTCTTCGATACTAACCACTAACTGCCCCTGGCGAAATACCCCACAAATCGCCTCCAAAATCGGGCGCTCCGATTTCAGCTGCACCAACACCGGAATTTTCGGTTCTTCCGGGTTTTTGCCCCCTAAATCCCCCAATTCTGGGGGACTTTGAGATTCTAGTCCTTCCCAAGGAGAACTTTGAGATTCCGGTTCCCCCCAAGGTTGGCAGGGCTGTTTCATTTTTGAGAAAGAAGGACTATATTAAAGCTATCTAGTCAGAAAACTCTCTTTTTGGGCAGATAGTCCGAGAAATTATGGATAATAGTTTAATTGATTATCTCAAACAAATAC
>JAAHHL010000657.1 GCA_010672185.1 Caldora sp. SIO3E6
GCTACCCTAACCAAGACCGATATATTAACTTACTCACCGACTTCGGATTCAAACGGCTGTTTGGCACTGAACCGAACAAGGAAATATTGATCGACTTTTTGAATGTGATGTTGCCGACCCAACATACGGTGCAAGATGTGAGCTACAGAAATAACGAAAATTTGGGTAATACTCCCCTAGACCGCAAAGCCATCTTCGACATTTATTGTGAAAGCCAAAGTGGAGAAAAGTTTATCGTCGAGATTCAAAAGGCCAAGCAAAACTATTTTAAAGACCGGAGCGTTTATTATGCCACCTTTCCCATTCAGGAACAAGCCAAGAAAGGGGAGTGGAATTATAAATTATCCTCTGTATATACGATCGGCATCTTAGATTTTATCTTTGATGACCATAAAGATGATGAGACCCTGTTGCATACAGTGGAACTGAAAGACCAAAAAGGTAAAGTATTCTACAAAAAATTGAAATTTATTTATGTGGAACTGCCGAAATTTACCAAAACCGTTGAGGAGTTAGAAAGTCATTTTGAGAAGTGGCTGTTTTTATTGAAGCATTTATCGGAGTTAGAAGCGGCTCCTGAAGCCTTACAAGAGGCCATTTTTGAGCGCTTATTTGAAGTTTCGGAAATTGCCAACTTTTCTCCCGAAGAGCAAGATGCTTATGAAAACAGTTTGAAATACTACAGAGATTTACAGAATGTGGTGGATACATCCAGACAGGAGGGTATTGAAGAAGGGATAGCCCAGGGAATCGAACAAGGTCGGCAGGAGGGTCGAGAACAAGGTCGGCAGGAGGGTCGGCAAGAAGGTCGGCAAGAAGAAAGATTGCAAAATACCGAGCGACAGCGATCGCTTCTGTTAAAGCAATTATCTCGCAAGCTGGGTAATATTTCTAGCCCAATCCAGGCACAGATAGGACAACTCTCCCTCACATCTTTAGAAGTGCTGGGTGAGGTGCTGTTTGATTTGGAGAATGAGGAAGATTTGAGAAAATGGTTGAATCGGGATTCATCAGTGAATAAGTAATAAGTAATAAGTAATAAGTAATAAGTGAAGAGTTAATTAAATTATCAATAATTATATACGTTTGGGTGATATTTGTTATAATTTGGCGTAATATCTCCTGAAGAACCTATACTGGCAAGACCTGATTATTAATGTTAACTAATTCCCCAGAGCTGCCCCTGAAATTTTCCACTTTGGTAGACCTGCTGCGCTACCGAGCGCAAAATCATCCTCACCAAAAAATTTATACCTTTCTTCAGGATGGAGAAACAGAAGCAGGGAGTCTAACTTATCAAGAAGTGGACAGGCAAGCAGGGGTGATCGCCGCTTATCTTCAGTCCCTAGATGCCGCCGGCGAACGGGTCTTGCTGCTGTATCCGCCTGGACTAGAATTCATTGTCGGCTTCTTTGGCTGTTTGTATGCCGGGGCGATTGCTATTCCCGCCTATCCACCCCGTCCTAATCAGTCGCTGTCAAGATTAGAGGCGATCGCGGCTTCTTCCGAGGCAACACTAGCGTTTAGCACTTCATCTATTTTCGGATATTTAAAAGATCGCTTTGCTGAAAGTCCAGAATTGAGAAAAATTCACTTGCTAGCTACCGATAAGATGGTTGGTAGTGAGGACTTTAGTCCTCATCTGGCAACACCAAATACCCTGGTCTATCTTCAGTACACTTCAGGTTCTACGGGCACACCAAAGGGAGTAATGGTCAGTCATGGCAATATTCTCCACAATCTAGCAATGATCCGTGAGATGTCCCAGTCTACGCCTAATAGCCGGACTATTTCTTGGATGCCCCTAGGCCATAACACAGGATTAGTCTTCGGGGTCCTCCAGCCCCTTTTTGAAGATTTTCCGATCGTAATGATGTCGCCACTAGATTTCTTACAGAAGCCTTGGCGCTGGCTAACAGCAGTCTCCAAATATCAGGCAACTTCGAGCTTAGGTCCTAATTTTGCCTATGACCTCATCTGTGACAAGATCGCTGCCGAGGAGCGAGCCAATCTTGACCTAAGTAGTTGGGAATTGGCAGGATGTGGCGCTGAACCAATTCGTGCAGAAACTGTGGAGCGATTTGTCACTACTTTTGCCTCTTGTGGCTTACGTCCGGAGGCATTTAGTCCGGGTTACGGTATGGCTGAGAGCGTTGTATTTATTTCTGGAAGCGGGAAAACCAAGCCACCTGTTATCTACAATCTTGAGAAGGCAGCACTGGAACAAAACCGGGTGGTGATAGTAGCAGACGAAAGCGAAAGCACCCAGAAAATCGTGAGTTGTGGTCGCACCTGCTTAGACCAGAAAATCCTGATTGTTGACCCCGAAACCTTAACCCAGTGTTCAGCCGATCGAGTAGGAGAGATTTGGGTGTCGAGTCCAAGTGTTGCCCAAGGTTACTGGAATCGACCGCAAGCAACGGAGGAAACCTTTCAAGCTTACCTAGCAGACACTGGCGAGGGGCCGTTTTTGCGCACTGGCGACTTGGGATTTTTGCTCGATGGCGAATTATGTGTTACGGGTCGTCTCAAAGACCTGATTATTATCCGAGGTCGCAACCATTATCCCCAGGATATTGAGTTAACCGTAGGAAAAAGTCATCCAGCACTGCGCTCTAGCTGTGGCGCAGCCTTTGCGGTGGAAGTGGAGAGTGAGGAGCGACTGGTCATTGCTCAAGAAGTTGAGGAGACTTACCTGGAGAAGTTGGATCTAGATGAGGTAGTTGGGGCTATTCGTCAGGCAGTTTCACAGCAGCACGCACTACAGGTTTATGCTGTGCTGCTGCTGAATACAGGGAGTATTCCGAAGACTTCTAGTAATAAGATTCAACGCCATGCCTGCAAAGATGGGTTTCTCAATGGAAGCCTAGATATTTTGGCTCAGTGGCAACAGAGTCTCACAGATAGCCCAGAGAGGGAAAATGCTGAGAATCTGGAGATTTTTCCCAAAAAATATCAAACCGCAGAAACTATTCAAGCTTGGTTGGTTGCCAAGATTTCCCAGCAACTCAATGTTAAGCCACAGCAGATAGACGCTCTCCAACCCTTAACCCACTATGCTCTGGATTCAGTGCAAGCTGTAAACATTTCCGCTGAATTAGAGAATTGGCTGGGACGTAGGCTTTCTCCGAGTTTGTTATGGGACTATCCAACAATTGAACAACTCAGCCAGCACTTAGTTGGGGAATCTGAGCAATCTGAACCAAAGTCGGCAATAGATTGGAATACAGAGGCTGTCCTAGAGGCTACTATCTGTTCTGAAACTGTACCTTGTGAGCTAGTAGCTGAACCTGCTGCCATCTTATTGACTGGTGCAACTGGCTTTTTGGGAGCATTTTTACTCCATGAACTTCTCAAGCAGACTCAGGCAGACATTTATTGTCTGGTACGTTTTGCCAACGACCACTCAAGCAAGATGAGGATTCAAAAGAATCTGGAAATCTATGACCTGTGGCATGAAGATTTCAGTTCCAGAATTGTCCCAGTTTTGGGTGATGTATCTCAACCTCAGTTAGGTCTCGACCCTGAACAGTATCAAAGGATGGCTAGCCAGATTGATACTATCTATCACAGTGCGGCTTTACTGAATTATGTGTATCCCTACGAACGATTTAAGCCGATCAATGTTCTGGGGACTCAAGAAGTGCTGAGATTGGCTAGTCAAATCAAGGTCAAGCCAGTTCATTATATTTCCAGTGTCGCTGTTTTTGAATCATCTGCTTATTACCAAAAGGTAGTAACCGAATCGGATCGACTGGCTCATAGTGAGGGCATGTACTTGGGCTACTCCCAGAGTAAATGGGTAGCAGAAAAGTTAGTGATGATGGCGCGCGATCGCGGTCTTCCAGTTTGTATCTACAGACCACCCTTTATTTCTGGGCACAGTCAAACAGGGGTTTGGAATACAGATGATATTATCTGCCGCCTTATTAAAGGTTGTATCCAGATGGGCAGTATAGCAGACTTAGATTCTCTGTTAGATTTATCACCTGTGGACTATGTGAGCCGAGCAATTATCTATTTATCTAGGCAAAAGGACTCGATAGGAAAGGCGTTTCACTTAAATAATCCTCAACCGATTCACTGGAACAAGTTCGGTGACTTGATTCGGTCTTTAGGCTATTCAATCAATTTAGTTTCCTATGAGAATTGGCAAGCACAGCTAGATAAGAATGGGCGATCGCCGGACAATCCTTTATATCCTCTTTTGCCTTTCTTTCTTAAAAGGTGGTCTGAAGAGCAACTGACCATCACTGAACTGTATCAGCAATCCAGAAGACCCCAGATTAGCTGTCAGGAAACCCTTGCTGCTTTTGCCGGGACTGACATTGTTTGTCCTCCTGTAGAGGCTGAATTGCTGAATGCCTATTTCTCGTATTTCATTCGCAGTGGTTTTCTGGATGCACCATTAGAGGCTGTTTGAAAAGTTTAAATGGTGTAACAAATTATGCGAAGCGTCGAACTCAGGTCTAATACCTCAAAACTCACCTACCACCTACCACCTACCACCTACCACTAAGCGCAAACATCTTGCTTGCGCTAACCTATTCTACATTATCATGTTCTTCATATCTGACAATATACATAATTTGCGATCGCCTAACTTCTCAATAACCGATGTCTGTGAAAAACCGCTACCCTAACCAAGACCGATATATTAACTTACTCACCGACTTCGGATTCAAACGGCTGTTTGGCACTGAACCGAACAAGGAAATATTGATCGACTTTTTGAATGTGATGTTGCCGACCCAACATAC
>JAAHHL010000658.1 GCA_010672185.1 Caldora sp. SIO3E6
GCTTGAAGATTACCCAGGGATTTTCCACAACAATGCCAGCTTTTTGAGCCCATTTGATACATTTCCTTGTACAAGACTTGGTTTGTTAACAGCTGAAAGCCTTGTCTGGTATAGCTTGCGCACTTATACAGCAAGCCCTAACTAAGACTTGTAAGCAGCTGCGAAGTTGACGGAGATCCCGTTTGCCCATACTTTCTAGTTCTTCGGCAATATGCTCAACATCAATTTCTGCTAGACGACCTCCTCGTAATAGTTCCACATTTTTATTCAGCCAAGCATAAAAATCGATATCGTATTCAGCCTGTAAATCCATTGTTTTTACCGCTCTAGCGAACAAGTGTTTTTACTGCCCTAGCGAGCAAGATGCTCGCACTACTGTTGTGGAACGACTCAAACCGGAGTTGGGCGTAGCATTTGGATAGGTATACTCGGGACTACAGGCTTAAATTCTCGCCCAAATGCTACGCCCCTACATATCTATCAATGCTAAGCCCCCACATATCTCCACAGCTCAATCAACGCAACCCTTGGTCTCGTAATAGGGCATCCACCCAAACTTTATCCTTCCCTTTAACAGAAGGTATCGGCTCTTGACCATAATCCACTGTCAGATCAAAACCGGCTCTTTCATAAACTTGTGCCAAGACATCTTGCAAATCCACCCAAGGTTCCTCATCTTCCGAGGATAAGGGCAGCCGGAAAGCAGGAATGCGATCGCGAATACCAAATAAATACAACTGGGCATCAGGCCGCTGATTACTGCGACTAACCAAAATACTATAACTTCCAGATGACCTCTCCTCCAAAATCTCCATCGGCTTTCCCCCTCGCAGTAAATCAACTTCAACCAAGTGAGTCAAGCTACCCAACACCTCCAGGCGTTTTTTTTCGTAGGTTGTTCGTCCTACTCCTGAACGCTTATTTTTAGGAGATAGAATCTCTATAGCCGTTACTACTGCTTCCGTAGCAATTTCCCTAATTTCTAGGTAGCTTTCCCTAAACTCCTCTGGCATCGGTGTTCTAACTGTAATTGCTTCTGTGGGTGTCAATACTTTAGTTGCGGAAGATGACTCTTGCTTGATTGCCCTTTTAGAGGATACAGCCAGATCCGGCAGTCCAATCAAAGCTGATTCTCCACGGTCAATATAAGTTCGTTTCTCTACCGCTACTCGATACTTGGGACGTAATTGGGGGCCAAGAATATCGGCAAGATTAACGATTAAGCGACTGTGAACTTCTGCCCATAATTGGGGATGTTCTAGATAGGGGTTCATACCCGGGAAAGGAGTATGCATAAGGGAAATTTAGAATTTAGAATTCAGAATTTAGATTGAATCGATATAAACTCCAGTCTAGCCAACAAACAAGGGAGCAGGGGAGTAGGGAGCTAGTAATAGCCGTGGAACTGGCATCTTGCCAGTGGGAGGCTCTCAAGAGACAGGAGCCACAAAACTACGCAGTATACCTAAGATTTTGCCCACATTTTTCAAAAAATATTCATCTAAATCTACCTCTATCTTCTTATCTGTTAACCGCATAAACTGCCATAAACTACCTGTGGTGACACCGCCATAAATAGTTACTATATCTTTACCTTTAGCTTGATTAAAGATTTGGGCAGCAATCATTTCCGCCATACATTGGCCTAAACCCGAATTTAGGTTATCGTTCTTCGCTTCCACTAGAATGGTTACTGGAGCTGCTATGGCTAGTTGAGATGCAGAAAGGCTGATTAAAAAGTCACAAAACCCGGTTAAACCTCTTTCTTGATCTACGTTAAATTCTTTTCCAGAAAAAATACTGATTTGATTTTGTAGTTGTTTCTTGAGCTCGATTAAGAGCGGTAAAACAATGGCTTCTGATTTGGCCTTCTCTGTAGCGATCGCGAGAGCCAGGGGAGTATTATATTTTAAGGTTTCTGCCAAAAAATCACTGTAGGCGACTTCTGGTACTTCAGCAAAAAGACCAACTTCCTCGGCAACGGTAATGTCAAACTCTCGTTGAATATCCTCCAAAGTGAATTGACTGTAAGGCATTGTTATTAATCTGTGGAACTGGCATCTTGCCAGTAAGGCAAGATTTAACTAATACTTTTCACTCATCTGTGGAACTGGCATCTTGCCAGTTCAGACAGGCTTATAGCCTGTTCCACAAAAGACGGCTATCTAATAGCCTGAATAAATTCAGTAACAGCATCGTATTGGTCAGCATACATAATATACCGACTCAGTAGGCTGATATCTAAGTCTGGCAATAACTCACTGCGGTGAATCTGCTCATATTCTTCTCGTAAGCGATATAGCCGGAGCAAGCCATCTTCCCAAAACCAAACTTCGGGAATACCCATTCGCTGATAAAACCGCAACTTATCTATACCTCCACTGGTAAAGATAACTTCAATTACCAAATCAGGAATCGCTTTTTGAGTGTCTAGGTTGTAGGATTCATTAGGCTCCTTTCTCGCCTGTTGTTTCTCACTGCCTAGGGTAGGACTACCTCTACCGTAAAATCGGATACCTTTCTCCCTCATATAAGCTTCGAGCAATAAGCCAGTTGTTTTTTTCGCGTCTTCATGTTCTGGACTAGTGGTCATAATCTCTAAAATGCCATCCAAGTAAGCGAAGCTCACTCCAGCTATATTGTCAAACGCTGCTTCAATTGCTTCCAACTGTGACCAACTAATCCCAGAAAAGGTGAGACAGCGTTTTGGATTCTCTGTTTTTTCTAGTGTTACTGTCATACTTCCTTAAGTCTGAACTATCAAATTATGACTCAGCTAAGACGCGCTTCACTTTGTAAAAGAAAGTACCTGCCGGACTTAATCTGGGGAGGTTGGGCGAAGCATTTGGATGGATATACTTAGGGTCTGCTGAATAAGTATGCAAGCCATGCCAGACAATTGTTTCAACCGTTAAAAAGCCTTGAATTATGCAAGGAAATTGTATCAATGGGCTCAAAAACCTTGCACTTTTGTAGGAAATACCTGAGTAATCTTCAAGCTGAAAGCTGAAAGCTGACAGCTGAAAGCTCAAAACTGATAGCTAAGGACCTATTCAGCAAGCCCTACTTAGGTCTATGTGCCTAACTTATCGCCCAAATGCTTCGCCCCTACACACCATGCTTCGCAAACGCCCCTACATATTCTTACAGCTTATGACTCTCTCTCCAGTTTACCCAACATAATTAAACTTTCTAAGTCTTCTCTGGCACTACCCAAATATTCAGCAATTACCCTTCTCACCTGTTCTAGTTGCCAGTCTGTAGCCCCTCCTAACATACGGCTAATATCTGCCAAATCTTGGCTCCTCCCTGCAATCAGTTTCATTAAAACTAAATAAGGCAAATCCACAATCGGCAAGCCATCAGGGGCGTAATTGGGATTGGCGATTGCTTCTGTTGCCCAGGTATCGTTCACCTCCAAGACATCTAGTGATGTTCCATCCAGCAACTGCCATTGACTACCCGCAATACTCAACTCAGCAATTTTTTGACCTCCTGCTTGCTCTAGATCGTCATAAACTAATTCTGCATCTTCTGACTTGACTAAGATATCCAAATCTAGTGTCATTCTTTCTGGCATATAAAGCCTAGTTGCAACTCCCCCAACCACAACAAAAGGAGCTTGTTTGATAATTTTGTTCAGATTTGTCACAGCCTGATTCCAGGTTCGTCGGTTTAAAAAATCTCTACTGCTCCCTGTTCCCGGTTGAACTCGTTTTTTGACCAAATCAATAAAATATTTACGTTTTTCAGCCTGGGGATCAGCAATTTTCTGTTTCATCAATATATAGAGCTATGTAGGGGCGGGTAGAAGAAGTGAAACCTAACATTGACTTAGGTTTCTTCGGTTCGTTACTGAAGTAATTTCCTCCCCTTGGGTAGTGCTTGGCATTTTGCTGACTTTGGTTTAATTCCTCCGAAGCCAAATGATTAACCTTACCCCATGACCCCAAAATCCCGTATACTCGACCCTGAACGAGCTTGGCGACGAGTAAATTCCCCTACTGAAGGATTTCCCTCTGGATGGATGACGCCACTAGCTTGACTCCACAGCTCTCGCGGAGCTGGCTGAATCTGATATTCGCGATCGCTTGTCTTGCGCACATGATACCAGTTTGTTTCCTGGCATTGGTCGCACCAAAACGCTTCGAGCCACTCTCCCTCTAGAAGAACTGCTGTCCTACTTGCTACCAACATCAGAGCTGATAAGCGATTCATCCCCCGCGATCGCAGGGTTTCCGCTGACTCTGTATAGAGACGATACTTTTGGCTAACACTGTCCATATAACAGCCATGCTTCGGGCAATAGATCCCTCGCCGTTTTGATCGTTTCCGATTTCGGGCACACCTTTTCTGCACTTCGGCCTCCGAAACAACGCTATAATTACCCATAGACGAGCATTAAAGCAAGAAGGTTGCGGTGAAGAGACTGAGATCATGAAGACCATCGAAGCCCACTTCTAGAACTGAATAATAAATTGACTTTAGTTAGGATATACCATAGTCGTCATTTTATGTCACGTCAATAATTGACACCCAAATGTTCAAGTAGGGGCGCACCGACGTGCATTGGTGTCAACTTAAGGTGAAAAGCGCTTGAAGCTGGGGAGCGGAGGAGCGGAGGAGCGGAGGAGCGGAGGAGCAGAGGAGCAAGAGAATGCTTCTGTCGCTGGCTCTTTTTACTGTTAATCAGGTAGGGTAACGCCGCCTGCAAAGAGAGAAAGTAGAACGTCTCGAAAGCATCAATTGGCAAT
>JAAHHL010000659.1 GCA_010672185.1 Caldora sp. SIO3E6
GGACAGGTATATACCGGGTCTATGTGCTTAAATTATCGCCCAAATGCTTCGCCCCTACTGCTCCCCAATGTGTTTCTCATGTTCAATTGGGGGCGCGAAGCGCTCCTGGGGAGCTCTTCAGAAACTAGAATCACACATTTAGGGCTGAATCCCTTGATATGACTAGTTTCTCACTTCTTTTTCGGCGATTCATCAATTTTGAATTTTGAATTTTGAATTTTGAATTCGCCGTTAGGCGCTTATTACTTATAATCTCCGAACCGTTGCCAGATATTGCCCCAAAAAAGGTAAACCTCCAATCGCAGGTAGTAGGTAGCGTGAGGTACAAAGTAGACCTAAAGCAGCAGCAGTAGGAGCAGCAAAATAAGGCTGGTAGAAAGCAATCAAAGCTGCATCACGAGTACCAACACCGGCAAAAGTTAGGGGTAACAAGCCAGCTAAAATTGCTAGTGGGGAAAGTGCCAAATTAGCTATAAAAGGCGTCCAAGCATTAAGAGCCAGAATAAATAACCAAATTTGTAGCAGATGCAAAAACCAGATAAAGATAGAAGTAGTTGTAATTTTCAATAACTGTCCTCTATCTCGCCAAAAATAGTCATGCATTGCCCCCCAAGATGTTTGTAACTGTTCTAGCTTGGGGCGTAGTTTTTTGGGGGAAAATCTCTTGCTGACAAGAAAAAATATTTGGGCTACTTTACGGGAAGACAGTAACAATATACCGCTGCCTAAGCCAATTGCTACTATTATACTCATCAACCCAAACCACCAATCTTTTTGGGGATAAAATAGCAAGCCAAAGACACACCAAAGTAGTAGGGAGAGTAAATCGCAGGTTTTCTCAAATACAACTAAGGATAGGGACAAAGAACCATCTAAATGCCCCCGCTGTTTGAGAAAATAAGCTTTGACAATATCCCCCATTTTTGAAGGTAGTACCATGTTGAGAACACTAGCTGCCAAAATGAGGCGATTAGCTTCCCCAAAACTCAAGGTAGAGCTAGGCATCAACTGTTGCAGCCTCCAAGCAGTAAACATGGTTAGGGGAACCACCATACCTAAACTAATCGTCATCCACCAGAGGTTACAGTTCTCGAATACTTTGATTAACCCCTGAAAATCTATTTTCCAGTAAATTACTGCGAGGATAATCAGGCTGATGACTAAGGAAATCGTGCGTTTCATGAAAATTTGCTTCGGTTTCAATCCCTGCTAAGAATTAGGAGAAATGGCGACGTTAATAATCGCCAGCCTAGCAGTCGGTAAACCAAGGTTTCAATCCCTGATAGGAATTAGAGGTCATTGCGACATTCGTTATACAGGTTCAGTATTAGATGATTCTGGTTTATAGGGTAGGGCAGGGATATCACTATCCCCTTCCCCCCGACTAACCGGACAAGCAAGTTACCAAGCATCCGGAAGAGTGCAAATCCTATTGCTACCAAAGACTCAGTACCTCGTCTTCAGGCTGTGGCCCTACCGAGTGTACTGCATGTTGGCAATTAGGCACAACTACCTTGCCTTCAGACTGCTGCCTTATGGAGTGTAGCTGTTGGTGACAGAAATAGTGCATCAATTCCAGATTTTCGTAACTATCGTCACCACCCTGAGCACGAGGAATTATGTGGTGTTTCTCTAAAGGTTCGCCATTGAATAACGATTCGGAGCAAACAGGACATTTGTATCCTTGCTTTCGGGCTAACTTCTGGTAACTTGGAATTAATTGAGAAGATTTTCTCTTCCTTCTTAACTCCCAGTATACTTGTAAATTGGGGTCATCCGGTGAGGCATCACCTTTCACCATGGTGTGCCTGAGGACATTAAACCAACTAAACTTGAGTAGATATTGACCAGAGCCCTTGTCGCCAAACACCCAATGGTCATTCCTCTCCTTGTTGAATCTTCCCCAATATTTGTAGTTACGCCAACCTTGACTTTTCTTGGGATGCATTCTTTGGGCATACCTTCTGGCTCTCGTAGACATCCAATAATCGAGTTTTCGGAATATCTGCGAGGAAACAACGGTGCGGTAATAGTTGGCTACCCCGCGAATAATCGGGTTAAGTTTGCCTATCAAATAGTTAACATTGCTGCTTTTATTTTCTAGCCAAACTTGCTTTAGGTTATTCCGTATTTCTTGCAAGGATTCTTTACTCTCGCTTGATGAGGACTTTACGCCCCAATCTGGTATTATGGTCAGTATGCCATCTGATATTAAAGCCTAAGAAATCAAACCCCTGGCTTAGATGTACTATGTGAGTTTTGGACTCTGATAGAGCCAAACCCCTAGTACTAAGCCAATCAGACAAAACCTCTTTTGTCCGGAGGGCATCTTCAAAGGTTTTACAGAAAGCGACCAAGTCATCAGCATATCTGACTAAACCACGGTTACCAAGAGTATGGCCGTTGTGGTTATAGCGAATGCCGAGAGCTTGTTCTAATCCATGCAAGGCAATATTAGCCAAAAGTGGAGAGATTATCCCACCTTGGGGCACGCCAGTTTCTGTATCGTAAAACACGCCTTTATCCACATATCCTGCTGTGAGCCACTGTTGGATTAACGTTCTAGCAGGGAAGTTTCCGATGGCTTGAAGTAATGGCTCATGAGCAATATTATCGAAACAACCCTTAATATCCGCATCCACCACCCAAGGTTTAGTTGAGTTAGCTCTAGACATTGAGTGTATTCTTTCAATCGCATCATGTACTCCTCTGCCGGGGCGAAAACCGTAGGATGTTCTCTCGAATTGTGCTTCCCAAAAGGGTTCCAAGGCATTTTTAACCATTGCCTGGTGACACCTATCAAGAACACAAGGGATTCCGAGAGGGCGTTGTTTTCCGTTGGATTTACGGATGTATACCCGCTTGACTGGTAATGGCTTCCCCGGAGGACACGTAGCTAAAACCTCAACCAACGTACCTCTAGCAACGGGTGTTAATACCAGCAACTTATCCACACCTGCCGTTTTCTTGCCAGCATTTTGTTGTGTGACTCTTCTAACAGCAAGTAATGTGTTAGAATAACTACGTAGGAGTAGTTTTTGAAGGTTTCTTACCCTCTTTAGGTCACCGTCTTTGGTCGCCTTGAAGATTCTTTGTCTGAGTCGCCTAACTATTCGATTGGCTTTTTTCCAATTAATACTATTCCAGTCGGTAGTTCTGTAGGTTACATTCACAACCGTAGATTGCATCATAACTTTTCCCTGACAGTTCGGGTTCCTTACATCGAGTTCAAGGGATTCACATGCTACACGTCAGCACTATGAAAGAGTCGGTTGAATGCAACCTATCTGCCCAGTTATGATTTCGGGGTTTACCGTTAAGTGTGGCAGCTTTCGCTTCTTGCAGCTTCTTACACCCACGCTTGGGATTAAAACTAAAATTTTTGTTTCTACTTACCGCATCGAATCTAGCCGCAAGACCCCATTGGGGTTACTTCATATCACACACAAGAGATGCAGCCAGGTTGGGTTCCTTCTATACACCGGGGGCATATCGATGTCTTATATTCCGAGGATTGGGCGGAATATCTAACCCCAATTACCGTTTCAGCCGTTTCGGTAACTCTATCTCACTTCGGCCTCAACGAAGATTCACTTGCGTTAACCCATAAATGACTTTACCCTAGCGCTACGTCCATCCTTCGGCTGGTAGATTTGGCGCATTTCCCTCGCTTCTGTGAGACACCGCAGTTACCCGTGATGCCCCTTCGGGTAGGTACTGGCTTAGACATTAGCCTGGAGTGGTCTGGCCACTCACTCTTGTGTGCGACTGATAGTCGCACCAATCCCTGATAGGGATTTGAGGTAATTGTAACCTTATGTGTTAGATGTTTCTAGTAGTAGTCTTGTTTCAATCCCTGATAGGGATTAGAGGTAATTGTAACAGTCCAAGAGCTAACCCACGAGCACTATTTGAGGTTTCAATCCCTGATAGGGATTAGAGGTAATTGTAACCTGTAACAGCACTTTTGATATCGCACACTTAAAAGTTTCAATCCCTGATAGGGATTAGAGGTAATTGTAACGTAGCGTTGAAAGCGGCTGAAGCCACTAATGGTTTCGTCGTAGTTTCAATCCCTGATAGGGATTAGAGGTAATTGTAACCGTACAAATATTGTTGGATGCGGCGTTTTAAGGGAAGTTTCAATCCCTGATAGGGATTAGAGGTAATTGTAACTTTTCTCATCCTATGCGGCGAGCAATACCAAAAAGTTTCAATCCCTGATAGGGATTAGAGGTAATTGTAACTCCATTGAAGATGCTGGCTGGGGTTTACCCAGTAGCGTTTCAATCCCTGATAGGGATTAGAGGTAATTGTAACTGCGGCTTCCAGAAACCCTCGCTGTATTAGGTTTTCAAGGTTCAATTGCGCTAATGAATCAAAATATAGCATTTCAGCCCCTGGTTAATCAAGCCCCTTATTTTTAAAATACCCTCAAACCCAGTCACAATCAGGATTTCATCAAACGCGCTAATGATTTTTTCAATAACAAGCCTCAAACTCATGTACACACAAGGATTCAGCGATTTTTTAACACCTCCTCAAAAAAACACCTACCCATTAGCGCAATCCATCGATTTTTTTTGCTGTACTTCGTATTACCACAGCATAGACCCAGTAGCTAGGGCTTGCTGAATAAGTCAGACAAGGGGGACAAGGGGGATAGGGTGAGGAAAAAAAGGGTGATCTGATTTGAATCCCGCAGCGATCGCAGTTTCCAGAGATGTCGCAGTAGGCAAAATCCTGGTAAATAG
>JAAHHL010000066.1 GCA_010672185.1 Caldora sp. SIO3E6
TTTGAATGACAAAATTGTCGTCAAAGCACCTGATTGGATGTATGTGCCTCGGATTTGGGTTGCACAGGACGAAGTACGCCGCAGTTATACTCCACGCCTACAAGGAGAAATTCCGACTATAGTTATGGAGTTTTTGTCAGAAACCGAGGGCAGTGAATATTCAGTTAAACCTACCTATCCTCCCGGCAAATGGTTTTTTTATGAGCAGGTATTGCAAGTGCCGCAATATGCTATTTTTGAGCCACAACAAGGAGAGTTAGAAGTTTATCAACTCAACTCCAATGGAAGTTATCAGCTGCAACTACCTAATGATAGGAATCATTATTGGGTGGAGAGTCTCAATTTATTTCTTGGTGTATGGCAGGGAAGCAAAAGTAATCGTACAGGTTATTGGTTGCGCTGGTGGGGCGAAAAGGGGGAAATGTTGCCCTGGGGAATAGAGTTAGTTGAGCAACAGAGGCTACAGGTTGAGCAGGAAAAACAACGAGCCGAGCAAGAAAAACAACGAGCTGAGCAGGAAAAAAAACGAGCTGAAACATTGATGGCGCAATTAAGAGCTGCGGGAATTGAGCCGGAGGTATGAGTTTAATTAATTATCCTCAGAACTGCTGTAGGGGCGCATTGCATGCCATTGGTGTCAACTTAAGCCATAACCATTGCCAATTGATGCTTTCGAGATGTTCTACTTTCTCAAAGAGAGCGGGTGGCGTTACCCTACCTGATTAACAGTAAAAAGAGCCAGCAACAGGAGCATTCTCTTGCTCCTCTGCTCCTCTGCTCCTCCGCTCCTCTGCTCCTCCGCTCCTCCGCTCCTCCGCTCCTCCGCTCCTCCGCTCCTCCGCTCCTCTGCTCCTCCGCTCCTCTGCTCCTCCGCTCCCCAGCTTCAAGCGCTTTTCACCTTAAGTTGACACCAATGATTGCATGCGCCCTAAATATTTCCCTCCTGGCTCGGTGACTCCTTTTTGACAATATTCAACATTCACATCCCATTCTCCAAACGCTATATATGGCGTATTCAACTCCAACGAGCAAACCCTGTTTCCAACTTCATGCATAGAAAAAGCCAAGTCTTCCCAATAGAGAAATGAAAGGACTCACAACTCAAAAGTTGAGAATTTGTTGTTTTAGAGTCTTTCACTTGCTCACAAATGTTTTTTGAGGAGAACAAAATGGGTTACTTCGAGAAAAGAGATTCCTCTGGTTGGGGATGGGTAAAGGCTTCATTGAATAGTGTTGCTATGCTGGTAACACAAAAAGTGAGGATTTTTGCCTTAGTTACGTTCTCGATGATTTTGCTAATTGCTGGTTTATCATTTTTGGCTGCACCTGTAATGGGAGAACATAATTTTCGAGGGACAACGGTGTTCTTTAATAAGGATTCTAGGAGGAATTCTTGGGTAATTAACGCTCCAAGCGATCATACTCAGCTATGGATTGTTCCTAAGGTAGATGGAGGTTATCCCTTTACAGATTTAGGGACTGTTTTTTGGCCAAACGGAAACCTGACAGTAAAAGGTAGTGTTTCTCAGGGTTCATCAAAAGAATTAAAAGAAAATGTCGCCAGCCTGTCTAGTCAAGAGGCGGTTGATATTTTAGCAGACCTCAACCCAGTCAAATATAATTACATTGCTGATGAGAGTAAAACTCTGAATGCTGGTTTTATTGCTGAAGAGGTTCCGGAGTTAATAAGTACTGACGAACACAAGGCGGTTAAGACTATGGACGTTATCGCAGTTTTAACCAAGGTTGTTAAACAACAGCAAGAGGAACTCGAAATCTTGAAAGGAGAAATTAAACTACTCAAGCCAAACAACAATATCGATTAGTACAAATAAATCACGGTACTGCTGTAGGGGCGCATTGCATGCGCCCTAAATATTCCCCTAACACCTAACACCTAACACCTATCACCTATCACTAATCATGAATAGATTCATCAGGCATGGTTGCACCTTTTAAGTTGACACCAACCAAATTAGCACTACTTAATTCTGCCCTAGTCAGGTTAGCATTACTAAGATTGGCATTAGTGAGATTAGTCCTAGCAAAGTAAGTATCAATCAAATCTGATTCCCTCAGGTTAGCATCCCGTAGATTAGCTCTACTGAAGTCAGCTCGATTGATCCTGCTTAAACTTAAGTTAGCTTGAGCTAGTTGTGCTTTATTGAGCT
The DNA here is from genome assembly GCA_010672185.1 of Caldora sp. SIO3E6. GTDB lineage: Bacteria > Cyanobacteriota > Cyanobacteriia > Cyanobacteriales > Coleofasciculaceae > Caldora. The sequence goes on from JAAHHL010000066.1 coordinate 2,172, forward strand.
TTGCCTCAGGCATAACTGAACCTTGCAAGTTAACACCAGTTAATTCCGCTTCATTCAAGTTAGCTCTCTCTAGCCTGACATTAGTCATCACCGCTTTCCGTAAGTTAGCCCCCATAAGATTAGCTTCCGTTAGGAAGGCATTACTGAGGTTAGCTTCACTCAAATCTGCACCACGCAAATCAGTATAACGCAGATTTGTTTCCCGAAGATTTGCTCCACTGAGGTTAACTTTCGACAAATCTGCACCAGTTAAATCTGCTCCCCGTAAATCTACTTTGTGCAGAGTTGCTCCCCGCAGGTTGGCTGTATAAATCCTCCTTTCTTCCCGCAGGTTTGCACCTCGTAGACAGGCTCCTGTCAAGTTAGCACTACTCAAATCAGTTCCCCGCAAGTCTGCATCCATTAAATTAGCATCAAGCAAATTTACCAAGGTGATATTGGCTCCTCGTAAATCAGCACCCTGCAAGGTAGCGCCATGTAAATCAGCACCCCTGAGTGTGGCTCCATTGAGAGTCGCTTGATTAAGGTTCGCTCCACTAAGTTTAGTGCCAACTAAATTTGCCTTCTTCAGATTAGCTCGACTGAGGAAGGCAAAAACTAGGATAGCATCATGGAGGTCGGCTCCATTAAGAGCTATCCCAATTAAGTCAGCACCGAACAGATTTGTACCACTGAGGCTGACACCACTAAATTTAGTTTCTCCTGCTTCATATCGCTCTATTAGTTCCTGAGCTTCCATATCCTGAGCCACCCTAGTCATGTTGATATAAAGATTTCATCGATTTGATAATTGCTGCTGCTGCTTGAGCGCTTGCATCGGTTTCCTCAAGGCATTGGGCAGTTTCATTCAGATGAAATTCTAGCTCTTTAAGCGTTGAGCATTGAGTGAACAAAGAGAATAGCAATTCATCAAGTTCTTTACTCTTAATCGCTGACCAATCTTGCTCATGGGGATTAAACTGCTGATAGAGTGCAGAAAAGAGCAGAATTTTCGCTCTTAAAGGATTGGTATACTTCATAATTGCTAATCGCAACTCAAAGGGGTCATAACTGGGTTGACTATGATCTGGCTCAGATGAAGCTTGGGTAACCTGCTCTACAGGAGGAGATGATGGGAAGGTTTGGGGCAAGGGAGCTGATGAGATACGGTCAGCTTTTTTTACAGTAGCAGATGATGTTGCGATTTGGCCTGAGCGAGCTGCGGTTGGCTCCTCATCATCTTGGTATAGCTTTTCTACTTTATTAATAATGGTGTAAGCAATTAAGGCATACTCTGTCGGTCGATTGAGAGTTGCCACAGTGCTGAATAGGTTTGAGTTGAGTAACTCTAAACTTGGGTAAGATTCCTTTAGCTCTTGGAGTAAATCCTCGAAGTCCAATTCATCTAAGATCTGGGGATTACTTTCCCAGACATTTCTGCAGGTATAAAGAATGAGTTTTTTAATCCGTACAGAGTTGTGATTTTGCTCTAATTCCGTGGCAACCTCATTAATAACAGATGTCTGATGCTCTGAATTATACCAGTTTTGCGATCTGACAAAAATAACCTGATTTGAATCTGCCCGATCACTGTATAATTTGCCCACTCGACTCAAGATTGTGTTAGCAACCAAGGAATACTCAGCTTTACGATTAATAGTTTCTACTAGATACTCCAAAGTTAAACGTAGTTGTTTGATCGTGGGGTTGCTTTGCTTTAACTGTTGAAGTAAATCCTGTAAATTGCAACTATTAATGATACTGAGGTCATTCTCCCAATATTTTTTGCAGGCATAAAAAATTAATTTTTTAATCCGAGTGGAATTTTCCTGCCGTTCTAGCTCTTGAACGATTTCATCTAGCATAGATAGGGCTTCCATTGTTCATTCTCCAGTAGATACACCAAAGCAATAATAGTCCGTAGCCAACAGGCAAACACCCCTGTTTCCCCTTTAAGTGGGGAATGTAACAGTCAACTTCCGAGAATTTACTTAGAATTCTTGGTGATGCAATTTTTTCATAGTGACTGTCTTAGAGCCTGAAAGCGTTCTTGTATCAGGATAGATGCTCAGTAAGAATTTAACCTAAAAATTACTCTGATTTGGTTGATATTCTTATCTTAATGGATAGACTTAGATAATTAGCAAGAGCGATGAGCGATCGCGTCCCTTACCCCACGGCAACCCTAATGAACTTCTCCCTGGGCATCGATTTTGGCACATCAGGCGCACGAGCAATGGTAATTGACGCCCAACGAACCATTCAGGCTCAAACTCAGTACCCTTGGGAACCAAGTTCGACTAAAAATTTGGCAGCTAGCTGGCAACAGGCTTTGTTTGGCTTGATTGAGCAAATTCCCCAGGAAATACGTCGAGGTATCAAAGCGATCGCAATTGATGGCACTTCTTCTACTGTACTACTATGCGACCGATGGGGTAAACCAGTTGCTGAACCCCTCCTCTACCATGATGCACGAGGGTTGGTAGTCAGGGAAAAGTTAGCCGCGATCGCACCTAATAATCAGGTAGTATTAAGTGCAACTTCTAGCCTTGCTAAACTCTTGTGGTGGGAAAGTACACAGACAACAGCCAAAGATCATTATTTCCTCCATCAGGCAGATTGGCTAGCTTTTCTGCTCCATGGCAAGCTAGGTATGAGTGACTATCACAATGCTTTAAAGCTGGGTTATGATCCACAGCAGCTGTGCTACCCCTCCTGGATGGAACAGTTGCTAGTCAAACCCATCCTTCCCCAAGTCCTTGCTCCTGGAACACCGGTAAGGGAGGTTACAGCGGAAATTGCTTGTCGTTTAGGATTACAGCGGCATTGTGTAGTCTGTGCCGGTACGACTGATAGTATCGCCGCATTTCTCGCTAGTGGTGCCCAACAATCTGGTGAAGCAGTCACTTCCCTCGGTTCCACTCTCGTACTAAAGTTGCTGAGTCGTCATCGGGTAGATGATGCTCGATATGGCATTTACTCTCACCGGTTAGGAGATGGTTGGCTCACCGGTGGAGCCTCTAATACTGGTGGTGCAGTGCTCAGGCATTTCTTCACCGATACCGAGTTAGCCATCCTCAGCAACCAAATTGACCCCAATCAAGAGAGTCCCTTAGATTATTATCCCCTACTGGGAGTAGGCGATCGCTTTCCTGTCAACGATCCTTATTTAGAACCCAAGCTGGAACCCCGTCCTCCTGAGGCAGTAGCATTTCTCCACGGCTTACTCGAAGGCATGGCTCGAATTGAAGCGCTGGGATACCAGTTATTGCAGCAGTTAGGAGCAACTCCCCTCACTCAAGTTTACACTGCTGGGGGTGGAGCAAAAAATCCCACTTGGACAGCAATTAGGGAAAGGCATCTCCAAGTACCAATATTACCTCCAAAACATGCTGAAGCTGCCTATGGTACAGCAATTTTAGCATTAGAGAATTGGGAATTGGGAATTGAGAATTGAGAATTGAGAATTGAGAATTGGGAATTGGGAATTGGGAATTGGGAATTGGGAATTGGGAATTGAGAATTGAGAATTGGGAATTGGGAATTGAGAATTGGGAATTGGGGATTGGTGACAAGTTAAAGGGTAGTGCATTTTGTCAACTACCATATATGGTGTTTGGGTGCTAAAAAAGACCCTATATATGGAAATACCCAAGAGTTAAGGAAAATTGTATTCTTCTTCCTCTGCTCCTCCGCTCCTCCGCTCCTCTGCTCCTCCGCTCCTCCGCTCCTCCGCTCCTCCGCTCCTCCGCTCCTCCGCTCCTCCGCTCCTCCGCTCCTCCGCTCCTCCGCTCCCTTGACAACGACGATTTTGCCTTAACTTGTCACCAATGGGGATTGGGAATTGGGATCATTTATTCGTTAAAATTCTGCACTCAAAGGTGTTCGCGGGAAAGGAATTACATCACGGATATTAGCCATCCCTGTCATAAACTGCACTAGCCGCTCAAATCCTAAGCCAAATCCCGCATGAGGGACAGTACCATAACGGCGTAAGTCTAAGTACCACCACAAGTCTTCTGGAGGTATACCCTGACTAACAATTCGCTGCTCTAGAACCTCCAAACGCTCTTCCCGCTGGGAACCACCGATAATTTCACCGATTTTGGGAGCGAGAACATCCATTGCTCTAACGGTTTTTTCATCGTCACTTAAACGCATATAGAAAGCTTTGATTTCCACTGGGTAGTCAGTAACGATTACAGGTTTTTTAAATAATTCTTCCGCTAGATAACGCTCGTGTTCTGATTGTAAATCTAACCCCCAGCTTACTGGATACTCAAATTTACGGTCAGCTTTTTCTAATAGAGCGATCGCATCGGTATAAGTAATCCGCTCAAATTGATTATTAATGATATTGTCAGCAGTTGCTAGTACAGAATTATCGATCCGCTTGTTGAAAAATTCCATATCTTCTGGACAACTTGCCAATACTGACTTAAACAGATACTTAAGAAAGGCTTCTGCTAAATCCATATCCCCTACTAAATCACAGAATGCCATTTCTGGTTCCACCATCCAAAACTCCGCTAGATGGCGGGAAGTATTCGAGTTTTCGGCTCGGAATGTCGGACCAAAAGTGTACACATCCCGGAATGCCATTGCCATAACTTCCGCTTGTAGTTGCCCACTAACGGTAAGATAGGCAGGGCGTCCAAAAAAGTCCTGACTATAGTCAACTTCCTGAGTATCGGTTTTGGGAGGGTCTTTTAAATCCAGATTAGTAACAGTGAATAACTCCCCGGCTCCTTCACAGTCATTAGCGGTGATAATTGGACTGTGAATCCACAAGAAACCTTGCTCTTGAAAAAACTGATGAATGGCACTAGCGCAAGCATTACGTACTCGGAAAACTGCTCCTAGGGTATTAGTACGCGATCGCAAATGTCCAATAGTGCGCAAAAATTCAAAGGAATGGCGTTTTTTCTGTAAAGGATAGGTTTGGGGATCGGCTCCTCCATACACCCGCACTGCTGAGGCTTTTAATTCAATCCGCTGTCCCTTGCCGGGGGAAGGTACTAATGTACCAGTAACTTCTACCGATGCTCCTGTGTTGAGTTGTTGGAGAATATCTTCATAGTCTGGTAAATCTGGATTGAGTATCACTTGCAAATTCGCCATAAAGGAGCCATCATTAACCTCCATAAAGGCAAACTCTTTCAATTCCCGTTTGGTGCGTACCCAACCCTTAATCGTTACCGATTCATCAGGCTGACCATTTCTTAAGATTTCGGCAATCCGTTGACTTACCATATTTTTTGCTAATCGATGAATTAGGAGGCTCCGAGGCTATAAGGTTTATGGTATCTGCTTTTTCGTCTCTTGTTAAATATTGGAATTTTTGGCATGATATAACAAAAGGCAGAAGGCAGAGGGCAGAAGGCAGAAGGCAGAGGGCAGAGGGCAGAAGGCAGAAGGCAGAAGGCAGAAGGTAAAATATTGACGGGTAAAAGTTTTAGTATTTAGCGTTGTCCTAATCGCCTTAGCAGCCGCTATACTTAGGGAACTCCAAGAAATAAATCATCCCAATTTTGGACTTGTCTTACTTCCTCAGCTCCCTCAGCTCCCTCAGCTCCCTCAGCTCCTCCAACGATACGTTTTTTTATTTGGAAGTTCCTTATTGGATGACGGGTGTACCATTCAAGGTAATAAAAGGGTCACGGTCACAAAGACTAATGTCAGCTTGCCAACGGGAAGGAAAATCTGGGTCGATGAACGTGATTTCAAATTTGCCCCAGTGGTAAGTAGGTTTTCCATCTGCTCCCTCTCTGTAGGTATCACAACTCACTGAGGAAGAATCCTGTACCCAATAGCCACTGTAGGAACCTCGGTCAGTGTACACTCCTGCTAAACCGTCGATAAAGATCACTCCATCTTCACCGTAGTGCCAGATAGCGGTCTTGTTGCGGTCTTCATGATATACCACATTGTATTCTTCCGTTGTCCAAACCTCGTCCGCTAGAGCTTGCTGGGATGTAACCGTGCAAGTCAACAAGGCTAAGGTTACAAGAAAATAATTCTTTTTCATTTGGTCATACTGAAAGTGTTAGTAGAGCAATGGTGCTAAGTAGGTGGACAAAATTAACTATAAAAAGAGACCTAACCCCCTAACCCCCTTCCGGTGCAAGGGAAGGGGGAAGACTCCCCTCCTCACAAGGGTAGGTTTTTAATATTTCGGTCAAGATAAGACAAGGGAGGAAAGTAAACAAGTAGACAAGGAGGATTTTTGACGAAAAACTGGGCTTTTCAGCATCAATGATTTTGGCGAACCGAACATAAATTTGTACGGTTTTCCTTCCTTGTCACCTTGTCCTCCTTGTCCTCCTTGTCCTCCTTGTCTTGTCCCAACCCGAAAGTAAAAAACCTACCCTTGTCAGAGACTCCCCTCTCCTACCAGGAGAGGGGTTGGGGGAGAGGTTATACAAGTAATTGTGCCTAACTACTTATATTCCATTCTTCATCACTCAGTATGCCATCAGCAACATCGATGCGATACCTTCTCAACTCATCCAGGCTCAACTTAAGAAACGAGGAATGTTAATATTGGGGACGCGATCGCACAGCAAAAATCCTTCACCAGCAGTTGAGCCGATTCTTCACTCTATCCTAATTCTCGATATGGAGTTTGATTGATGACAACTACAGCCACTTCCAGATATGTTACTCGCAATTCAGAAATTTTAAGCGGTGAACCGATTATCATCGGAACTCGCATATCGGTACGAGTCATTGTCGGTTTATGGCGATTGGGTACTCCTCCGGAGGAAATTCCGACACAGTATCCTCAGCTTACCCTGGCTCAAGTTTTTGATGCCCTGAGTTTCTATTTAGATAACCAAGCTGAAATCAACCACTATATTGAGCAAAACCATATACCTGATGAATTGATTCATCCCGCAGTTCGTAAAGCGTTGACAGGGGAATGAAAATCTTTGCTTCACTCTACACAGATGAGGACATTGCTAATTTGGTAGCTACTCTTCTCAGAGCTAGAGGTTTGGATGTCCTAACAACTATTGATGCTGAGATGGCAGGTTACTCTGATGAGCAACAATTAGCTTATGCTGCTTCAGAAGAACGATGTATCTTGACTCATAATCGAGTGGATTATGAAAGATTGCACCTAAACTACATTCAAACAGGGCAGCAGCACTCAGGTATCATTGTCACACCTCAAAATAATGCTTATGAGATTGCTCAACGAGTTGGTATCATTCTGAATACTCTAACAGCAGATGAGGTTTTTAACCAGCTTTTGTATGTGTAACAGAAACCAGTTTACTATCCTAGTTTGCCAGGGTTTAAGAACCCCGACTTCTTGAAGAAGTCGGGGTTCTGGGCAGTTGGTGATCTGTTTAGTATAAAACTGCGATTTGAAGATTAGAGCAAGCTGGCGCGATCGCATTAAAAAACAAGCTTGGTGTTGGGTTTGCGAGATTTTGTAATCGATTGGTTATCGCTTGAGCAGGTTTTGTAGTTAAATTACGGAATTCAATTTTCTGTTGACAAGTGCTGCTGTTTTTGGGATTATACCGGATAATAGAATAGGTGTGGCCATATAAACTATTTTCTCAGCAATTGCATTTTCCAAGATTTCCTAATGTATTAAGTCGGTTTGTCAAGCGTTCGCATAGCGTCGGTCGTAGGATAAGCGAAATCCAACATCAAGCCTGAGAAGGAACAGATACTGTTGGCGAAATTTTTCGATGGGGAAAACCACAAAGACACAAAGTTCACGAAGGGAAAGAAGAAAGATAAAAACTATGAAAATTGACACTGAGGGTAAAATTACCATACCTCCAGACATTCAAAACAAACTTGGGTTGCAACCCGGTACAGAAATTCAACTTGAAGTAGTAGGAAATACTTTGCAAATTCGTAAGCCTCAAGCCTCTAGCAAAGGAAGACAAATAATTGCGGCTCTTCGCGGCAAAGCAACCAACCACTTGACAACTAATGAGATTATGCAACTTACCCGTGCAGACTGATGAGCGAAATTCTGGTAGATAGCAATGTTATCCTGGATGTTATAACTGAAGATCCAATATGGTTTGATTGGTCATCGCAGATGCTAACTGACTACGCTAACAGAGGAGATTTGGTTATTAACCCCATCATTTACGCCGAAATAGCTATTGGGTTTAATCAGCCCGAAGAAGTTGAGGAAGCTTTACCAGAAGATTTTTTTCGTCGAGACCCTTTACCCTATTCAGCTGCTTTCCTAGCGGGACAAAGCTTTTTAGCTTATCGTCAGCGTGGAGGTGAACGGCGCTCTCCCCTTCCTGACTTCTATATCGGAGCTCATGCTGCTGTGGCTAATTTACCCTTGCTTACTCGCGATGTCAATCGTTATCAAACCTACTTCCCATTTGTTCAACTGATTACACCATAGAATTGAAAGGTATCGATTTTGCCTACCCTACAAGAGCAAGCGATCGCAATATATCATTTCAGTAAGTAGGTTGGGTGCAGCGCTAGCGGAACCCAACACCAACAAGGGAGAAGGAACAGATACTGTTGGCGAAATTGTTAGATGGGGAAAACCACAAAGGCACAAAGTTCACAAAGGGAAAGAAGAATCAAGAGGTTAATGCTAATCGACGCGATCGCACTCTGAAAAGTTGGAGTAAGGTATCTTAAAGCCAGTTACCAATAAGGATAAACGATGACCAGTAGTAGGGGTGAGCATATTTGTGTTTAACTTCCTCTCTTGTCTTCGCCTCAATCAGTTTTCGCTGAGCCGCACGTAAAGCCTCAGCCTTGTTTACTCCTGGACGTCCTAAGTTGGTGTAAAATTCTGTCATTAATTGAACTGTAGAAGCATCATCAATAGAAAAAAGAGAAGCTAGGGTACTGCTGACACCAGTTCGTGCGGCAATATCAGCAAAACCTTGAGCTGCTTGCTCATCTCCTAAGGCAGTCTGACAAGCACTTAGGATCAACAACTCTAATGAGTCGGAGCCTTGACTGACTTTGCTGAGGATATTTTCTAGGTCGTTGAATGTGAGTTTCTCTGCACCCCCTGTGATGAGAAAGGTGTCTTCTCGATTGGCGCTAATATCGTTTCCGGTAGCATCGGAATGATATATTTTTGGTGATGTCACCTGGAATCGTAATGACTTTTTGCTATATAATTTCGATGCAAACGAATTTGATATAATATAACCGTGAGTAGCAATATGAAGAATAGGGTAAACAGCTTGACTTAGTTCTTCTTCTAGGCGCTCTTTAGTAAAATCCTCATTCAAAAGCGTTTTGCTACCTGGAAATTGAGCCTTGACTGCATGGAGTTCTTTGGTGACATTGTCCAAAGCTGAAAAATTTTGTCCGTCAACTTTACTTGCTTGACTTAATCCTAAGGCTAAAACTCGAAGCTTTTCACGATGCAAGGCTTGGGAATTGTTGAGCCGAAGACTAGGGGTTGTGGCGATGGCATAGGTTTCAACCAAGAATTTCTCACCATCGTGAAGAGCAGCCATAGGAACGGTGTTTAGAATATCATCTGGGATAAAAACTAGGGTTTCTATTTGTGCTGACTTTAAGTTATTAGCAAAAGGTGCAATAATTTTATTGTACAGTTTTTGGCCTGGTTCGGGATTATAGTTTCTCTCTCGTTTGTTCTCCAGTCCCCGACGGAATTGATTTACTTCTTGTCGAAATGTTTCCCTATCGGCTTCCATAGGAAAATGATTTGAGTAACGGTGCAGTGGTTGATCAGGCAACTGAAGAATTATTTCCAATCTATCGTTCAAAATAATGGGATAGATTACTGCTGCTTTTGAATCAATCTGGCCAATCTTTACTAGATTCGTATCCAAATTAGCTATCCGAAGAAAATTGTTGAGTTTAGTCAAATGGAGAGATTCAATAACCTGAAGAACTTTTGTGAGATTGTGCTGACTTGAGCTAGCTTCTGTTGAATCCAACAGTGACCAGATAAATCCCTGATAAACATTCTCTACAATTTCTCTAAAAGAAACTTGTATAACTGTATCGAGCTTAGTTACATCACTGTCAAAAGACTGAAGATTATCAAACGCTTGGGTGTGAGCAGACAACGCTCCTGGAATATCTCCTTGAGCTGCAAGCAAGCGACCTTTTATATTTAAAGCTTGGGCAAGGATTATTGAGTAGTTGGGAGAGTTTGTCTTATCTGCACTGGCTAATATTGTTAAACTCTCTGAAACTGCCTTTGTCGCCTCATTTAACTGCCCAAGTTGCTGATAGGCAATTGAAATATTGCTCAGCAGCATTGCTTGTTTGAATTCATAGTCTTGTATTTCAAAAGACAGAGCTGCCTGTTTCCAAGCTCTTTCTGCCTCGGGAATTTTATTTGTTATGTGAAGTTCTAAAGCTAGTTCAGATAACTGTGAGACATTTTGGACTTCTTGCTTGGTTTGCTGTGCCTTGATTACTTCCTTTCCTGCCAGGATTCCAGAAATCCCTGCTCCCAACAAACCAACAATTAGCACCACAGCACCTATCTGTATCCGCCGTTGAGCCTTCCGATTTGCCTCAGTTAATACCTGATTTCTCTTCTGTGCTGCTTCCCTATCCTTCCTCTCCCTCTCTAACTCCGCATCCCGCTTCTGTTGAGCTATTTGCTCCTCTATCTCCTTCTTCTCACTAGCAGCCAAAAACTGCTGATCTCGAAAACTTAAATTCTTACCCTTTGCCCAACCTTGAGCATCCTGCAATGCCTTCCCCTGCAACAACCGAGACTCATCCTCACCTCCCGAAGCAACCCAAGCTCGAAATGCTTCGGAATAGGGGCGCAATAGGGCTAATTCTTGTTCAATCCAGTCTTGATTAAAGACCTTATAGTAGATACGGTTGTAAACTTTAAGCACAGGAGAGCTTCCCACTCTCTGTTTTACCACTAACCCAGATAACTGTAGCTTCCCCTCCTCAAAACTGTTATTGGCAACTACCTCCCCCTGCTGCCACACTTGTTGATACAATTCCAATAAATAGGCAGCTCGTTGCTCATTAGAAAGAATGCGATCGCGTATTGTCTTCAAATGCTCTGGTTCATCGGAAGCTTCCCAATTAGAAATGATATGCGATCGCGCCAACTGCTCAATCCACTTAGCCTCAGCACCAACAGGGATGAAGCCTCCATCATCACACACCAATTTGCACAGCTTTTGGGTTAAAAACGGCTGTCCTCCAGTCCAGTTTAAGATCTCTTTGAGAACAACTTGCGGATTGCTGGCATATTCCGACAAACCCTTGGCTAATGGCTCAACTTCATGCAGCTGAAAGCCATGCAGCTCAACAGCCCTTCCAATATTAAACGGTGTCCTGTCCTTATCTTCAATTAAATCACCAGGGGTTGCCACTCCCAACAGCACAAAGGAGAGGCGATTGTAGGCTTTATTTTCTGCCCGTTGGTTGTAGCAAGCTCGAATTAGAGCAAAAAAGTCGTCTTTGAAACTTAATTGTAGAACACTATCGATTTCATCAATAAAGATAACAATCGGTTGGGTAAGACATTCAAACAGTACTTCTTGGATAAATTTACCAAAGCACTGCACAGGGGAAATATGTTGGTGTTGCTCCAGCCAACGGTATTCATCAAACCTGTCGTAAAGCTCCCACTCAGACACCAAACCACTAATCAAGCTACCATACCATTGTTGTGGGGAAATCTCTTGTGAACCTACCAGGGTTATATCAATGGAGGCACAGGCAATACCCTCCTGTTGCAACCGTTTTATAGTTTGAACCTTCAGGGAAGATTTGCCCATCTGACGGGAATTGAGGACATAGCAAAATTCCCCTGCCTTTAAATACTCATACAACTCATTATCTGCTTGACGCTCCACATAAGTACTGGCATCAATAGGTAACGCACCGCCAACCTGATAAGTCTCCATCTTTCATCAATTAGTGTGGATAAATTCTCTCTGTGTCCTCTGTGTCTCTGTGGTTCATTTTCCTCAATCGCTCTTGAAAATACTCCCGATACAACTGACAACGGAGAGTTACCTCATTTCCTTGCAAATGCACCAATCCCATACTGTGCAGTTTGTAAGCCGCTAAAGACTCTAAGCGAATCGAACAATTTGCCTCCACTACCTCCTTTAAAGCATCTGCTAAAGCTGGATGGTGTTGCAGCATTTGCCAGAGGTGTCGCAAATGGTTACGATAAATCCCTGCTTCCGTGGCAGCATCCTGCAAGACTTTTTCCAGAGAACCTCTGCCATTAAACTTGAGATGGTTAAAACATTCTCCCACCAGATAGGGATGTCCCCCTACTAACCCCTGCAATTGTTCCATCTCTGATGCTGTACAATCGAGTTCATATCGTTGGGCTAACTCTCTAATTTGCTCTTGGGTAAACTCCGGTAGCTCAATGGGAACACCGACATTAAAAGGAGATTCATTAACATTGAGGGGAATGTAAACCTCTGTGGAATGAACTACCACTAATCGCAGCCGTTGTAAGATTTTGCCCATCTTGGCTTTTTCGTGCCAAGCTCGTAACATGCCCAAAAATTCTGAGGCGACATCCCGGTAAGGAAACAGTCGGTCAACTTCATCCAAACATAACACCATTGGTGTGTCGAACTTCCGTAGCAAATACCGCTCAAAGTAATTGGTACAAGCCATTTTTCCGTTGGATAATCCCTCATACCAGTAATCCGCTAATCGATTGGGTAATCCTAAACTTTCACTCACCCACAAGCCGAACCATTTCAGCAAAGAGTTAAGATTAGTAAGGTCTGAGTGGTTTGCCAGGTGCAGGTTTAAGTACACAGTTTGATACCCCTGTCGAGCAACCTTATCCAACACTTTGGAGATAAGCAAGGTTTTCCCCATCAACGTCGGAGCCTTAATGCGAATAAGCGCACCAGGACGCAATAGGGCTTCATAGCAGGATTGTTCAACTGGAGGACGTTCAACATACAAGAAAGAGTCTTCCTCAAGGCAGTCTATCATCACCGTCTCGGTAGAAACCT
>JAAHHL010000660.1 GCA_010672185.1 Caldora sp. SIO3E6
TCATGTAGCGGCTCATTATTCCCTCTGGCAGGCTGACCAAGAGGCACTCTATCGCCATAATGTTCTAGGAACCCGTAATGTACTCTTGAGTGCTCGTAAAGCGGGAATTGAGCGTACTGTTTACACTAGTTCAGTGGCGGCGATCGGGGTAGGTAAAGCGGGTAAGGTAGTAGATGAAACCTATCAAAGTCCCCCAGAGCAACTAGTGGGTCACTACAAAAAGTCTAAATATCTTGCTGAACAAGAGGCAAAGCAAGCTGCTCAGCAGGGTCAAGATATTGTTATTGTTAATCCTAGCAGTCCCATTGGTCCGTGGGATATTAAACCAACCCCTACCGGTGATATTATTGTGCGCTTCTTGCGTCAGCAAATGCCTTTTTATGTCGATACAGGGTTAAATTTGATTGATGTGCGAGATGTAGTTTGGGGACACCTGTTGGCTCTGAACAAGGGAAAATCGGGAGAACGCTACATTTTAGGTAACCAAAACCTGACTCTGAAAGCCATACTCGACCAACTTGCTCAAATAACCGGTATCAAAGCACCTCAAAAAACTATACCGCTGTGGTTACCCTTGACGGTTGCTTGGATTGATGAATATCTCCTTGCTCCTTTAGGTAAAGCACCCTCAGTCCCTTTAGATGGAGTTCGGATGTCTCAACAACTGATGTATTATGATTCGTCTAAGGCGGTCAAAGAATTGGGTTTACCTCAATCTGACTTGACAATTGCCCTCAAAGATGCTGTGGAGTGGTTTAAAGACCAATAAGCTCGCGACGCATTTTAATTGTGTTACGAACCAGGGAACAGGAGACCCAAATCTATCGTTTGTAGATATGTAGCATTTTTTTTTCCATTTCAGATAAATTTACGGTGAGTAGTGATCAATAATGGGTCACTATCTATGCAAAGGTGAGAGGAGAGATTAATGGCAATTCAATTACAACAAGCTCTGGAAGTTGGGAAATACCTAGTAACCCAAAAGCTGATGGGTCGTAAGAAGTTCCCTCTAGTCTTGATGTTGGAACCTCTGTTCCGCTGTAACCTTGCCTGTTCTGGTTGTGGCAAAATTCAGCATCCGGCAGATATACTCAAGCGCAACCTGACTCCTGAAGAGTGCTTCAGAGCAGCTGAAGAGTGCGGTGCTCCGGTTGTCTCCATTCCTGGGGGAGAACCATTACTACACCCACAAATCGATGAAATTGTCAAGGGTTTAGTAGAGCGTCGTAAGTTTGTCTATCTCTGTACCAATGGCTTGCTATTAGAAAAAAGCCTAGATAAATTTCAGCCTTCTCCTTACCTAACCTTCAGTGTTCACCTGGATGGCTTAAGGGACTTGCATGATAAATGTGTTGATCGTCAAGGGGTTTTTGATAAGGCAGTGCAAGCAATTCGTGCAGCTAAAGCCAAAGGATTCCGGGTCACCACCAACACGACAATTTTTGAAGGAACCGAACCCAAGCAAATGCAGGATTTCTTTGACTTCCTCACCACCTTAGATGTTGATGGGATGATGATTTCTCCTGGTTATAGTTACGAATGGGCACCAGATCAGGAACATTTTCTCAAGCGTGAACAGACAAAGGCTCTATTTCGGGAAATCTTAACTCCATTCAAGGCAGGTAAAAAACATTGGAACTTCAATCATAATCCCCTGTTCTTAGATTTTCTCATTGGTGAGAAAGACTACGAATGTACCCCTTGGGGTAGTCCTAGCTACAGCGTCCTCGGCTGGCAAAAGCCCTGCTATTTATTGAATGAGGGGCACTATACTACCTTTAAGGAACTGCTAGAAGAGACCAACTGGGATAACTATGGTCGTGCTAGTGGCAATCCCCAATGTGCTGATTGTATGGTGCATTGTGGTTACGAGCCTACCGCAGCAATGGATGCGATGCAACCTGGGAATATTGGGCGTTCTGTTAGTACTTTATTAGGTAGTAGGTGAGGTTGGGCTGAAAAAGCTCAAAATGTTGTACCGTAGTGGCACTGTAAGATTATCGCCAAATGCGTTAGCGGCAGGGCGGGTTTTGTTGTAAGGTTATCGCCAAATGGGTCAAAGGTGACCCTAAACCCGCCCCTACAAATTGACAAATCTACAGCAATTGATCTTGTATTTTTTGTGGAACTGGCATCTTGCCAGTAGGTTGATTTCCTCCCAAAAAATGCACCTATCGTAGGGTGCGTTAGCGCAGCGTAACGCACCGCATAACTGTAAGATTATTGCCAAATGCGTTAACGGCAGGGCGGGTTTTATTGATGAATTATCGCCCAAATGCTTTGCCCCTACATCAGCACCTATCGTAGGGTTTGCTGAATAAATGTGGAAGCCATGCTAGACAAGCTTTTCAATCGTTTTCAGTCTCGCAAAGTGCAAGGAAATGGTATTTTTTAGTTCAAAAACCTTGCACTTTTACCAGAAAATTCCTCCTGAACTCTTAACTTATTACTTATTACTTATTACTTATTACTTCAAAACCCGCGTCAATCGACTTATTCAGCAAACCCTATCGTAGGGTGCGTTAGCAATCCTTGTCGCTGATGTCGTTATTTTGTGCTATTATCATTTTATAATAGAAAAGGTGTGCGCCCATATATAAAGCACCAAGTTCGAGCACAGATATTGTAACTAACCTAAATCCTATCTTTAATCTTGCTGTAGTTGCTTCAGTAGCTCTAATACTTCTTGCTATTTAGCAGTATTTCCCTGCTTAGCATAGAGTTTTGCTGCCTTTTTGAAATCCTGAATGACTTTTTGCTTGTTTCCCAATTTTGAGTAGGTATACCCACGATTATAATAGGCAAGAGCATACTCAGGATTAATTTTGATTGCTTGGTTGTAATTAGTGATCGCTAGGTCTAATTCTCCTTTTGTGTAGTAAGCAGCTCCGCGATAGAAGTAGAGTGTGTCGAGGGTAACATCTTGCACAATTGCTTGCTCAGCATCCGTTACAAATTCTAGCGCCCTGGTAAATCTTAGAATTGCATTTTCATAATCTTTTGCCTCATATCTGACTAAGCCGATAGTAAACAGTGTCAGGTAACTCGTTTCTTCTGAGAGTTGAGTCTGAATCTCAAAATTATCTAGCTTGGCAATTTCCTGAATTAATGGTTTTGTCTTCAGTTCAGACAATAAACGCAGATTTTCCAAGATTTCAAACTTAACAGTCACTTGGACATCGCTATCCGTCTTGTGATACCAACCCCACAGCACAATATCTGCATGATGCTTTTCCCCCTTTGCACGAGCAACTTTAATACCTTCCTGGGCAGTTATTTCCTCGTTTAGTGCTTTAACCTCTACATCTTCGTATTCCGTTAAGGCGTCTTCAAGTTGGCTGATAATATTTGTTGTTACTCCCCATTTGTCGTCTTTCGGGTCTTCAAAGTTTGCTACTAAGACAACAACCGGATTTTCCAACAGTTTATGCTGATGATACCAACCCTCACCACTCAGAACCATCAAAAATGCCACGATAAACAAGCCAACAAGAGCCAATCGCCTCATTTTCTGACTATAGAACCGCTGAGTAACCTTAGAAACAGTAGATTGTAGCGAAGAGGTTTTCTCTAGTTTGGTTAGCATCTCGAAAGCAAAAGCACTGGCATGTTGAGCAGCTTTTGCCTGTCGGATGTCTTCCGGTTCTACCGAATCATCATTTTTCCCCTCAATTAAATCGGAAATACCTCGAATTACCACCGCTTGTATCTTAGGATAAGCAAAGGCTGCATCCAAGAAACCAAACCCTTCCATCTCCAGAGCGATCGCATCGTTATAACTTTTCCTCAAAGACTCGAAAAGATCTGATTGTCTAGAAGCAATCACCTTCTCTCCTGCAACAATGGGAGCTACAAATACGCTCGGTTGTCGAGCCGAAGCGGTTTCTAGCCGTTGTAACCACTCCTCTTGTTTGGCCTCAAATTTAGCTCTCTGAAGCACCCGATAGGCAGACTTTCCTGCCTTAGGGCGAGTAAAAAACTGCTGTCCTACTTTTCCCGACTCATAGTTATAAACCTCTGTCGCTACCACCACATCCCCAATGGCAACATCTTTGATTCCTCCGGCAATTCCGACAAAGAAAAGGATGTTAGGCTGGAAATAAGCGATCGCTCGTTCTGCTTCTACTGCTGCCCCTGAATTACCTGCTCCTACCTCAGCAATACCAACTTCCCATGTTTGTCCCTGTGCAACAAATTTCCCCTGCTCATAAATAGTTCCCTGGGGATGCTCTTTTTCCTCTAACTCGATCAAATGCTTGCGGACAGCCAGATATTCAACAGGTAGGGCAGTAAGTATTACCGCATCAGGCATCGGTTAATTTTTTCAATAGTTGACCATCATCCAAGTATCTATACATTATACTTGGTACTTTTTGGGGAGCAGTAGGGGCGAAGCATAGCGGATGTTTCCCTAGGATGGTGCTGTGGAAATTGTATCAATGGGCTCAAAAACGAATGCACTTTTTTGGCTTGCTGCATGATTGATATCAATTCCGGTTGTATCGGAATGATTAAAAATTTGGCTTTTTGGTTAGAAAACATAGATACTGAAGGGCGCAAGCATTCATTGGTGTCAACTTAAGCTAGGGATAGCTTAGCGCTTAGCTTCCACACCCACCCAGAGTTTAAACTCTGGGCTAATAGCTAAAGTCCACTTAAGTGGACTGAAGATTTTTGGGAAGGTTGAGTCATCTTTAGATGACTTGAGCTATTAGCAAGGAACTTAAGTTCCTTGTGGGGCATGGGTTTTA
>JAAHHL010000661.1 GCA_010672185.1 Caldora sp. SIO3E6
GTTGTCGGACTCGGTTTTCGATATTGCTGGTTGGTTCTACTACCAATCGTACCAGTCCCAAGGCGATGGAAGTTGAAGTGTCTGGAGTATCTTCAAGGTAATATACTCTTAAATTTCCTCCTTGCACAAGTGCATCGTAACACAGAGGAATCCCCGGATCTAAACTGCGCTTAGCCCAAAATACCACCGCTTGCCAACCATATTTCCAGCGATTTTGTCCTAAAAAGATAAATACTTCTTGCATTAGACGGTAGTACAAGTGTTCATCTGGTTGAAACTGGACTTCCACGAAATAAATGGGGTCACCGTCTCTCTTGGGAAAGAATACCCCATCAGTACGTTTGGCAAGTTCTTTGAGTTCGACAGATTTGAAAGTGTAGTTTTGTGCTAGGGTCATGTTGTATCCGAGGAGTTCAAACAGAGCACCAGGGAAAGTTTGGAAGACTTTGTAAAAGAGAGTATCAGTACGCATTCGATCGCATGGCCAGAAACTGAGTTGGTTAACTTCTCATGGGGAAGATTCGGCCAATAGTATCATGAGGCTAGGGTTTAATCCACATGAGGTGAGGTTAAATGGTGCTATCAGTTCTGCTGTTGTTCTAGGCGAAGCGCAAGCTGGTGCTGTAAGCTGTAGGTTGGGTTGAGCGTTGTCAAACCTTTGACCAAAATATTTACCACATTACCAATAGCGAAACCCAACAGTAAAGGGTTAGCGTTGGGTTGCGCTTTGCTTAACCCAACCTACTGTCTGAAGATACTTTATATATAAGCGCACACCTTTCCTATTATGAAATAATAATAGCACAAATAGGACTGGCAAGATGCCAGTTCCACAATTATTACAAAGCTTCGATCTCTTCCCGAGACAGTTTGGTGATGGCCATAATTGTCTCGATATCTAAACCTTGTTGCTTACACGAACGTGCGATCTCTATTGTTTTTTGTTGGATACCTTGTTGGATACCTTGTTGGAGACCTTTTTGGATACCTTCAGCCTCGACTTCCTGATAAAACCTAGTTTGTTTCCATTCTGTAAGTCCAAACATTGCTTCTAGTTCCCTCCAAGGACGATCAGGAAATTTATATACCAAAGCTTGCTCTACTAATTCTATCGCATGTCTTTGCTGCTGCACTGGCAGAGCTCGCACAGATGTTTCGAGTTGTCGGACTCGGTTTTCGATATTGCTGGTTGGTTCTACTACCAATCGTACCAGTCCCAAGGCGATGGAAGTTGAAGTGTCTGGAGTATCTTCAAGGTAATATACTCTTAAATTTCCTCCTTGCACTTCAGCATCGTAACACTGAGGAATCCCCGGATCTAAACTGCGCTTAGCCCAAAATACCACCGCTTGCCAACCATATTTCCAACGATTTTGTCCCAAAAAGACAAATACTTCTTGCATTAGACGGTAGTACAAGTGTTCATCTGGTTGAAACTGGACTTCTACGAAATAAATGGGGTCACCGTCTCTCTTGGGAGCGATCAGCTATGCTGGTGCTGTAAGCGATCGCTAACTGCTTAACCTGAAGATACTTTATATATAAGCGCACACTTTTCCTATTATCAAATAATAATAGCACAAATAAGACTGGCAGGATGCTAGTTCCACAATTGATGCTTTAAGGATAGACTGGCAGGATGCCAGTTCCACAATTGATGCTTTAAAGATAGACTGGCAAGATGCCAGTTCCACAATTGATGCTTTAAGGATAGACTGGCAGGATGCCAGTTCCACGGAAAATTTTCACTATTGCCTGCTCCTTGGTAAGAAACTTACAAAGCTTCGATGTCTTCCTGAGATAGTTTGGTGATTGCCATAATTGTCTCTATATCTAAACCTTGTTGCTTACACGAACGTGCGATCTCTATTGTTTGTTGTTGGATACCTTGTTGAATACCTGCTTCTCTAGCTCTTGTTTGAGCCTCCTCAATCTGTTCCATTTGCAATTGCATCTCAAATTCTTGGGTACTCAAGATACTTGCTTCGTAACTTTTGTTATCCATGTAACGGTTATATGCCACTCTTTCTTTGTCTGATAGATTATTTACTCGCAGGGTTTCCTTCGCTTCTACCATTCCTTTGGCGGCAAATTCATCTTTGATCTCGCTGTTTCTCAAAAAATAAATCCATTCCTGTAAAGTAGTTTCCGCTGCTCCTTGGAAATTCCTTACTTTCAGTAGGTAGTATTCTGGGAAGATATCTGCTATTTTTTTTACCTTAAATTTTCTTTCTTGAGCTAGGGAAAGTTGCAGGGTATCTTCCGTATTCAACCCAATGAACTCTGATTTCAGACGATAAATATAGTCATTGCCTTTACCGAGGTTAAAGTAGACGATATTCACTGAGTATATTTTCCTAATTTCGCCGTACTCTTGTCCTTGTTCGAGATATTCGGTGACTAATTGAGACACACCGTAGAGCATACGATGAAAATAGTCGAGTTGGGAGTTATTTTGTACTTCGATGAGGATCAACTCCGAATTGGCGGTTTCAGCAAGAATATCAACTCGGTTGCTTTTATCGTCTTGAGTTTGTTGATTGCTTTCACTTTCAAGAAGGGTCTTGATCGTGATATCAGTTTTTAATAACTCGCTTAAAAACCCTTCCAAGACTACATAGTTAGCCTTATTGCGCAGTAGCTTCTTGATCGCCCAATCAAAGCGAATATGTCTCGTTTTGATTGCCCAATCAAAGCGAACACGTCTCGAAGGCATGATCGATGTACTTGTTTTACTACTGATATCTTAGCTAATGTGAGCGCAGACTTTCTCTATGGTGAAACAATAGCATCATAAATAGGACTGGCAAGATGCCAGCTCCACGGAGAAGATCATATTCTAAGATGTTGTGCGTTACGCTTCGCTCTAAGTTGAGCATCCTTGTTGGATATACACACCTTACTGCCATGACACACTTTATATATAGGCGCACACCTTCCCTATTATGAAATAATAATAGCACAAATAGGACTGGCAAGATGCCAGTTCCACAATTAATGCTTTAAAGATAGACTGGCAAGATGCCAGTTTCACAATTGATGCTTTAAAGATAGACTAGCAAGATGCCAGTTCCACAATTGATGCTTTAAAGATAGACTGGCAGGATGCCAGTTCCACAAGATATGTTGGATACGTAATAAACTCTGAGCACAGATGAGCAATATAGTCATCTCTCTCTTGTCAAGATTAAAGTAATCGATACTTTCTAGAGGAATTGCACTACTGGGAGGATAGAATTACACAATACCCAAAGCCTTTCTTGATTGCGGCGAAAGCAGTCTAAGCATTGACGCTTTTGAGCGGGGCAATGCTTACTTCTTCAATTGCATCGCATTATTTTACTAAAAAATTGGTAAAATATCAAGCTAGAGTTTACCAGTCATGTTAAAGACTGGCAGTGGAGCAAGAACAGGATTTATTCCGACGGTAAGTAAAAGCAAATTCTTAGCATTTAAAACATTCACTATGACTGCTTCCCCTCAATCCGTACTTAGATTCAATGGAACCAGCGATTATATTTCTGTTCCTGATAGCGAGAGTCTACAACTTTCCGCTTATACCGTAGAAGTTTGGATTAAGCCCAGCGGTAAACCGAACCAAGTTTGGAAAGGCATCGTAGGCAAACCAGGTCGGAATTATAATATCTGGATCCACAATACTGGATATGTACACCACCGTTTTCATACGAAGGGAAGCACTAATACCGGAGCCCCCAATACAACTAAGAGGTCTCTAAAATGGAATCAATGGAGTCATGTAGCTATTACCAACGATGGCAAGACTGCTAAAACTTACATCAATGGTCAGCTGAAAAAAGAAGGAGCAACAGGAGGAGCTTTAATTGTTGATCAAACTCCCCTCTACTTAGCTCGTAACCTAGATGGGAAGAGCGATAATTATTTTAAAGGTCAGTTGGCAGATATTCGGATTTGGAATCAAGTTCACTCCCAAGATGAAATTAAAAATTTAATGGGGCAACGGCTTAAGGGAGATGAAGCAGGATTGGTTGCTTATTGGCCTTTAAATGAAGGGAGCGGTACGATCGCAAAGGATCAGACTAACAGTAACAACCAAGGAACTATTCACGGAGGGACTTGGGAACAGGAAGAACTCGACTTTATCACCCCATCTCTTCCCACAGAGCCACTTCCAGAGACTGAGTTGATAGCGCTCCAAGTCGATAATGGTCAGTACTTATGTACTGAAAAAGGAGGAGGCAGCTCGGTTGTGGCTAATCGAGATAAAATTGGCCCTTGGGAAACCCTGACTTTGCACCAATTAGGAGATAGTAAAGTCGCTATCCAAGCCGATAATGGTCAGTATATTTGTGCTGAAGGAGGAGGCGGCAGCTCGGTTGTGGCTAATCGAGATAAAATTGGCCCTTGGGAAACCTTTACTTTGCACCAATTAGGAGATAGTAAAGTCGCAATCCAAGCCGAGAATGGTCAGTATCTCTGTGCTGAAGGAGGAGGCGGCGGCTCGGTTGTGGCTAATCGAGATAAAATTGGCCCTTGGGAGACTTTTGTATATCAAACCATAGCAGCAACCACTCCTCAACTAGCCCAATCAGTAGCTACCTTTGATGGTAAAAATGATTATATTGAGGTTCCTTACAAGCCGGAACTGAATCCAGCCAAGTTTACCCTATCCTGTTGGGCAAAAGTAGAGGGAAGTCAGGGAAAATGGCGATCGCCAGTTACCTGCCGCACCGATGGACCTCAAGGAGGATACATACTCTATGC
>JAAHHL010000662.1 GCA_010672185.1 Caldora sp. SIO3E6
ACTGACACCGCCAGAGGCAATCACCGGAATAGAAACCTTACTGGCAAGCTCTCTCAAGGTATCCAGATTAGGACCAACGAGAGTACCATCCCATCCCGATGAATATCGGTATAGATAATAGCGGCAACTCCCAAATTAGTCATCTGTTGAGCAAGTTCCGTTGCCACAACTTCCGAAGTTTCTAACCAGCCACGAGTGGCAACCTTACCCTGACGAGCATCGATACCCACAACAATTTTGCCGGGAAACTCTTGACAAAGTCCTGCTACAAATGGTTGGTCTTCCACTGCTGCCGTACCCAAAATCACTCGCTCAATCCCAGTATCCAACAACTGAGTTACACCAGTGCGATCGCGTAATCCTCCTCCTACTTGTACTGGAATATCTACTGCTTGAACAATGGCAGCAATAGTCTTGGTATTGACTGGGTGTCCCTGCTTAGCACCATCAAGATCAACAACATGCAACCGCGTTGCTCCCTGCTCAAACCACTGCTGAGCAACTTCAACAGGATTTTCATTAAAAACTTGCGATCGCCCATAGTCTCCCTGATACAAACGTACACACCGACCTTCAAGTAAATCAATTGCTGGGATAATTTCCATTATTTGTTATTTGTTATTTGTTATTTGTTGGTTGTTGGTTGTTTGTTATTGGGAATTTGGAATGGGGAATGGGGAATGGGGAATTGGTGAGTGTAAATATCTCCTTTGTCCCCCTTGTCCCCCTTGTCCCCCTTGTCCCCCTTGTCCCCCTTGTCCCCCTTGTCCCCCTTGTCCCCCTTGTCCCCCTTGTCTCCCCATCTCCCCATCTCCCCATCTCCCCATCTCCCCATCTCCCTATCCCTCACATCCCCACATTCAGTTCTTGCAAAATTCTGAACCTCACATGATTAATGGCTAACTCACCAATAGAAACCTCTTCTTTCTTCACAGGAACACCTTTACTTTTGAGGACTTCAAACTTGATGCCTTTGCCCATTTCTACGTGATACCAGGCAAGACCCATAAAAAAGCGGGTAGGGTAAGGTCCACCTTCTACAATATCGTCGGGATTCGACTCCATTGGTAACCAACCGATCCCTGGTAGATAAAATTCCATCCAAACATGATTAAAGTCTGGTACTAAAGGAATACCGAAGTGGTCAGCATGGGCAGGGCATTTGTACCGACCTACAGTACGGCAAGCAATACCATTGAGGCGACATAAAGCCAGCAAAAGTCCTAGATATTCTCCACAGGAACCAACTCCTCGCTCTAAAACGATATCCGGTGTATCTATATGAGGTCTAATTCCGTAGGATAGCTTATCATAAACATAGTTACGAATACTATAAATTTGACGCAGCAAATTGGTTTCCCTTCCAATTGCTTCCCGAGCTGCACGGCGGATAATCTCTTTGTCCATAGCTAAATTGTCATTATCCACCAGATATTGAATCTTTAGCTCTGAGGGTAACTCAGGTAGCTGTTCCACATCTCTTGGTGTCAAGCAGTATTTGATGCTCCAAACCTCTAGAACTGCCCTCCAGCCAAACAAGTGGCGTTCTCCTGGTCGAAGAACATCAAATTTAAAGACCGCTACTCGCTGACCATTCTCAATTTCTTCAGTAAAAGGTCTCCCTACTGGTTCAATGCTCTTGAGCTTTTGCCGGTCAGTTTCCGCTGGTAAGGCAATGCGCCACTCTACATCTTTTAACTCAACATCATCAAGGGGAGCAAGTTCCTCAACATAGGACATTTCGATTAAAAAACCATTGGAGAGGGTATACCGTTGCTCGGTATGGTGTTGAACAGAAAGGGGATGAATGAAACTGCGATCGCGATATTGTAATTCGTAATTAGGATCAGCGTTGGGGTTATCTCGGATGTAAGGCTCTTCACTTGCGTAGGCAACGTAAAGCAACTCCTGACCCGTTTCAGGGTTGCGGTGAAAGGTTAAACCTGTGGGATTTTCAAAAGGTGTCAGCACCTTAAGTTTAACTTCACCAGTGCCCCGGTCTAGGCAATAAACTGTTTGTTCGGTAATGTCTGAAACCCAAAGTTCCTCATCCCGCACTGTAATATTCTCAATTCCCACCCCTGGAGCATACAACCGGGTAATCTCACGACCTGTATCCCGACTGTAGATAAAAATATACCCAGCTTTTTTGCAGGTGATATAGATTGTAGATTCCTGAACCGCAATGCCGTTAGCTGCGTAAGGTAGACTAATAAAGTGCTGTAGTTTTAAATCACCACCCAGCTGGCAAAAGTAAACTTGCTCTTGCTGAGTCAGCCAAAGGAGATCTCCGGTAATTGCTACACCAGAAGCATCGGCAAAATCTAACTCGCGAGAAGGGTTTAAAATAGTCGTATTATCGTTGAGGGGATCGATTTGCAGCAGATAGCCACTAGTCGCATCGATCGCGAGTAATTGTTCTCCCCAAGATGCTATGCCCTGCAAAGCTGATACGCCAATTGGTCTAATTGTACGTAACCAAGGATTGTGTTGGGCTAAAATGGCAGAAGCTGACTCAAGAATCATGTGAAGTCTAGATAAAGATTTGGATAAGATTGGAGCCGATGCCTCAATTTACTCTATTTAGGATTGAAGCAAGAGACCGGTGTTCTATTACAAACTTGATTATCTTGATTATTATAGATGTGTGATTTGTGTCCTGGAACTTAGATGACTGTTATGTCATCCTTATATATAAAAGGAGTTTGCTCTACCGAATAGTATAAGTGTTGCGAAATAATTAAGTACAAGCATGCTGCTAGATGGGAGCACAAAAGAGTTGACGTAACTCTTCTCTATGGATTAATTTCCTTAGCTATTTCGCAACAACTCCAGTACTTGCATTATGGATTTGTTTATATCATGGTTTGGTTCAAACGCTCATCACACTCTCTAATCTTAGCTACTGCTTTAACCTTAGGTCTTGCCGTCCATATCCCAGAAGGGGTACAAGCTAAGTTAGGTTTTACATCCCCCAATAGTCAGCTGCCAGAGCCGGGAGAAAATTACCATCAGACAATACCTTCCCCGGAAACTTTGGTTAGCAGTTCCTACACACCACCTCGTCCCCCAGGAGGTCCTACTCCCGTCAATACCGTCAGCGGAGGCAGGCGTTCCGGTACTCCATGCATAGCCAAGAGTGATGGTTTGCCTATTCCTTTGGTTCCAGTTTCCAACATGGGCAAAACAGCAGTTGCTCAAACAGTTGCTGAGTACCCAACAATTTCTTGGTATCTGCCCAAGATAACAGCTACGACTCAAGAGCCTGCAGCAGTTGAGTTTATACTCACGGATGAAAACGACCAGACAATTTACTCCACCAGTTATGCCTTGGCACAATCTAATGATGACTATGTGGAAGCGGGCATTATGAGCTTAACGATTCCCCCCTTTGCTAAAATTCCTCCTTTGGAAATTGGTAAGGAATATAGCTGGCAGCTCAATGTGATGTGTGCTCAGTCTGACAACTCATCCGTTAAATATAAATCCGAGAAGATACGTCTCAAGCGAGTTGCTCTCGATCCAGTTATGGCAAGTCGTATCCAAGAGGCAACACCCCAAGAACGTTTTGCTCTCTATCAAGAAGCTGATGTTTGGTACGATTCATTGAATACGATGCTGGAGCTACTACAGCAGAATCCTAACGATCAAGAATTAGCATCTGCCTGGGATAAACTGCTGAAATCGGTAGGTAGATAAACCCCTCTGCCAGAACCAGGCATCAAGAACGGTTAACGACAACTAACAACCAATCACTGCCATGCCACATACACGGTTCCATTTTGGTCAAATTGCTCTAGCATTCTCCTTGCCACTGGCTCTGAGTACAGGTTGTTTGACTCTGTTCGGAATGCACCAAGTTCTGCTTGCCCAAGGAATACCAGAACGTTGGGAATTTAAGGAGTATGAACCACCTTCTGATATTGGCAGACCCCGACGTACAAAAGACGCGACAACCCGCTCCCTTAGTGGTAGTTGTAACTATGATGGTAAACCGCTAACCGCTTTGCTTCCCCCCAATCAACTAGGGGTGACAGCGGCAGAGTATCCCACATTGTTCGTCTATCTACCGTCTTTTGGTACAGAATCATTGCCAATGCCAGTAGAGTTTGTCTTGGAGGATCGAAGCGGTAAGGAAATCTATCAAGTGACTTTCCCCACCAATGGAATGTCAGGTATTGTGGCTCTTGGTCTACCTACCAGAGCAGGCTTGTCACCTTTGCAGGTAGACCAAGATTATTATTGGCGTTTTACGGTCATCTGCAATGAAGATGAGCGATCGCAGGATATAGTTATCGGAGGGGCAGTTCGACGGGTAGAACTTGAAGCTGAGTTCAAAAATCAGCTAATGGTAGCATCACCAGAAGAGCAAGTTCAGCTATATGCGGCGGCAGGCATCTGGCACGACGCTTTGTCAACCTTGTTTCAGCTGCGCCGTGATCAACCCACGGATTTGAAATTAGCAGCTGATTGGGAAAAACTGTTGCAAGCTGTTGAACTTGGGGATATTGCTCAAGAGCCAATAGAACCAGTGCCAGCTACAACCTTAAGAGAATTAGACTTGCCTCAACGCCCTTCGGAAGAGGAAAGAGGTAACAGGCAGCAGGCAACAGGCAACAGTAACCCCCATTCCACACCCTGATTAATTAGGCATAGTGGACAAGGGGGACAAGGGGGACAAGGGGGACAAGGGGGACAAGGGAGATAGTGGAATAAGTAGGTTGGGTTGCGCGATAGCGC
>JAAHHL010000663.1 GCA_010672185.1 Caldora sp. SIO3E6
CTCAGGGGTAGACTTAACCCGGCAGAAGCCAGTTATTGTTCAACTTTTTTTCTGTTGGGCAGCAATGCAGAACGAAAAATCAAGGGTTTGTCTGGCTGAAATTGTCCAACTTTATTATTCTTCTACATATTCCAGATAAGATGGTAAACGGCTTGCATTGATCACATACTTTCTGAGGTTACCAGCCATGCCTTTTCCCCGTGCCAGTGGCATTCTATTACATCCCACCAGCCTGCCGAGTCGCTATGGAATTGGTGATCTCGGTTTAGAAGCTTACCAATTTGTGGATTTTCTCGCTCGCAGTGCTCAACAATTGTGGCAGATTTTGCCCCTAGGTCCCACAGGTTTTGGTAACTCACCTTATATGAGCTTCTCTGCGATGGCAGGTAATCCCTTGCTAATTAGCCCAGATTTGCTCAAAGAAAATGGCTTTTTGAGTGAAGATGACCTTTGTGAAGTACCGGACTTTCCGTTGGATCAGGTAGATTTTGATCGGGTGATTGAGTGGAAAATGCCCCGATTGCGGCAAGCCTGCTATAATTTTACTCAAAAAGCTAGTACAATTCAGAAAAAAGAGTTTGAAAGCTTCTGTAGCGGTAAAGCTAGCTGGCTGGATGACTATGCTCTGTTTATGGCTTTGCTGGATGCTCGGGAAGAACCGGTTTGGACTCAATGGCCCGATGAGCTACGTCAACGCAAGCCAGAAGCACTTGAGCAGTGGCGTCGTGACTTGAAAGACGAAATCTTCTTTCAGAAATTTCTGCAGTTTGAGTTTTTCCGGCAGTGGTCTGAGCTCAAAGAGTATACCAATGCAAAACATATCCAGATCATCGGTGATATACCTATTTATGTTTCCCATAACAGTGCCGATGTTTGGGCGCACCCAGAACAGTTTAAACTAGACCCTGAAACCGGAGAGCCAATTGATGTAGCAGGAGTACCCCCAGATTATTTTTCTGAAACTGGTCAACTCTGGGGCAATCCTCTCTATAATTGGAAACACTTAGAATCGACTAATTTTGCCTGGTGGATTGAACGAGTCCGTGGCCTTTTAGACTATGTAGACTTAATTCGCATTGACCATTTCCGAGGTTTAGAGTCTTTTTGGTCTGTTCCTGCTGAAGAAGAGACAGCAATTAATGGGGAATGGGTTAAGGCACCAGGTAAGGCTTTGTTTAAAATGATTCTTCAGGAATTGGGCAATTTACCAATCATGGCAGAGGATCTCGGAGATATCGATCAAGCAGTAATCGATCTCAGAGACCATTTTGGTTTTCCTGGAATGAATATTCTGCACTTTGCCTTCGGCAGTGATGCTAACAATCCCTACTTACCATTTAATGTGGTTCCTAACAGCGTTATTTACAGCGGAACTCACGACAATAATACAACAGTGGGCTGGTATTATGAAGACACTTCTGATTATGAGAGCGATCGCGTTCAACAATATCTCGGCGGTACAGGGATTCATGGCATCGCTTGGGATATCATCCGTCTAACTTTGAGTTCCGTTGCTAATCAGGCAATTATTCCTCTTCAAGATGTCTTCAGTCTCGGTGCTGATGCCCGCATGAATATTCCTGGTACAGCTGAGAGCAACTGGGATTGGCGCTACCGGGGTGAAGCTTTAACCCAAGAGTATAGCGATCGCCTTAAAGATATGGTAATGATTTATGGTCGTTATCATATCTCAGAACCTGAGTAGGTGGTAGGTGTTAGGTGTTAGGTGTTAGGTGACAAGTTCAAGGGTAGTGCATTTTGTCAACTCCCATATATGGTGTTGGGGGGCTAAAAAAGACCCTATCCTATATATGGAAATACCCAAGGGTTAAGGAAAATTGTATTCTTCTTCCTCCGCTCCTCCGCTCCTCCGCTCCTCCGCTCCTCCGCTCCTCTGCTCCTCTGCTCCTCTGCTCCTCTGCTCCCCCATCTCCCCATCTCCCCACACTCCCCACACTCCCTCAACCGCCACTGCCAAAACCTTTACTACCAGAGCCACCGACTTTTGAACCTCTAGCTGCTCCCTTACCACTGTTCAAGTTACTGCCACCAACACCAGTACCTGATGCCTTTGTCGGTGATTTGCCAAAACTTGCACTGGTATAAGGCTTGCCAATTTTTCCAGTTGTTCGCAGAACACTACCATCACTACCAACTTTAGGTGAGCCGTTACTATTAACGATAACTGGCTTAGATAGAGTTACGGTAGAACCTGGATTAAGACGAGTTGAAGGTTTAGTACTTGGTGATTCAATAATAGTCCTAGTTCCGCCACCTTGAGCGCTATAGAACAGTATATGAGTGGCAGGATGGCGATAGTAGCCCCCTCTGTGATAGTTATCACAATCATCTTCCCAAGTTGGGGTTATCCTATTGTCGTCACACACATAAGCATTATTGACTGTTAGTGGAGTCTGCCTTGAGCCACAAGCAACAATTAAGGTGGATAGGACAGTTATCACAGTGAACAGGCGTAAACGAGGTAATAACATGAAATTTTTTCCTGGAATAGTCAAACTAAAAGACTGTTGCTCAACTAAATATTAAGCTGAATATTAGATTTGTTGTTTAAGTCAGGCAATATTCACTCTTGTAGTACTTGCAATAAATAACAAATTTTGCTCTAAAAATCTAGCTTGGCTACGCTAGTGCAATGCTGCGGAAATAACCCAAAGCGTTAAGAAAGCTTAAACCGCTTACCCGATAAACTTTCTTCCCTTGGAGCCTCCTTCCTTCTGACTTGAAAGAGACGCACCGGACGCACCGGACGCGGAGAGAGGGATTTTCAGACATGGTGGTGAAAAAATTTTTTCATTGGGACTGCCTCGTGCCTCCTACCTCCTGCCTCGTGCCTCCTGCCTCCTGCCTCCTGCCTCCTGCCTTCAAAGCACTAGTACAGCTCCTCTACAATACCTCTGTTGGTGAAGTTAGGAATTTTATGTTCTTATTTACAAAAATTTACACAGTAAAATTGCATGGGACAAAATTCAAAATTCAAAATCTGTCCCAATTCAGTATTGCATGTATAAAAAATCACTATGTAAATTACGTAAATTACGTAAATACCGATAATATTAGCTAGGGCTAACAACAACAGTTAACCTAGCCAAATACTTTGACCCAGAAGCTAGAAGAATATTTTTCACCAAATCACCTTGAGGAGAGAATAAATACAGAGCTTTTTTTTATATAATGTTAGTACCTTAGACCCAAGTGCTTCATTACGTAAGCTTAGCTTTCCTAAAATCTGGATTTGGCATTAACCATAGGAGCGCTGGTGAAAAGTTATACAAACTATTCATCGGCGCGATCGCTAGGGCAAGAAAAGCCCAAGGCTAAGAAAGCTTTCGGTATAAGCTTTTTAACCTTTTTTAACTGATAACTTATTCCAAGCCTGTTGTACTAGTCATAAATGAAAAGAAATGTTACAGTTTCTCGACAGGGCTTGTCAATGCCAAACTGCGTAAGCACATCAGGGTCGCATTTACTAAAAACAAGGCTTAGGAAGAGGAAAAATTCCACTAGTTAGCTGAGACTTTTGTCAGAGGATAGCTGAGATGTTTAATTCTACTAAGGTAATGATCAGTGCTTGTGTTGAGCAACTACAAAATGGCTACCGCTGTGTGTACGGTTCCCGCAAGCCAAATAATGCCAAGCTTATCGGCTGGGCGACCAAATTAATTTTAGAAAATCTGGCTAAGGGAGATGCCCCCTACCATAATATTGAACACACTATCTTAGTCACCCTTGCGGGACAGAAAATCCTAACAGGAAAGTATATTTTGGAAGGTAGTGTAGGTATCTCCTGTGACGACTGGTTAAATTTCATCATTTCCTTGTTATGTCATGATATTGGCTATATTAAAGGAGTTTGTCGTCAAGACCGGGTAGACAAAAACTTTTATAGCACAGGTATAGATGAGGAAATGTGTACCCTCCCGGTAGAGGCCACTGATGCTAGTCTTACACCTTACCATGTAGAACGGGGTAAACTATTTGTTGCAGAAAATTTTTCTGGTCACCCGCTGCTGCATGTGGAAGTAATTCAGCACAATATTGAGCTGACTCGTTTCCCAGTACCCTCTGATGAAAAATATCAAGACACTCGCAACTGTCCTGGTTTAGCTCGTGCTGCTGATTTGATCGGCCAACTGAGTGATCCGCGCTACTTACAAAAAATTCCTGGTTTGTTTGAAGAGTTTGTAGAAATTGGTACTGATAAAATCCTAGGTTATCACAATCCAGAAGATTTACTTTCTGGCATACCTACTTTTTATCATAATCAAGTTCATCCTTATATCCTAGAAGCTTTACAATACTTAGACACAACGCCAGAGGGTAGGCGGATGATCAAGAACCTCTACGCTAACATGCAGCCAGTACCCCAGGGACGACATCGTAAATTGGCGAAGTTATACCTGGGAAAGGATGCAACTCTTAAGCGTTTCAAAAAGAATCACAAAACTCAAATTGCGGTTGGTTTTAGTAGTTGAGTAAATTGTTGTTTGTTGTTTGTCCTGTGTTATTGGAGAATTGGGAATGGGGTGTTCATTAATGCATAATGAATAATGAATAATATTACTCTCCCAATCAAAGCTGGTATTATCGGTACTGGGTATGTGGCCAATCAACGAGCCCAAACATTGCAGGCAGATTCCCGTTCTGAGTTAATTGCGGTTAGTGGTCACACACCAACAACAACTCAACAGTTTGCTCAAACTCACCAAAC
>JAAHHL010000664.1 GCA_010672185.1 Caldora sp. SIO3E6
GGAGGCAGGAGGCAGGAGGCAGGAGGCAGGAGGCAGGAGGCAGGAGGCAGGAGGCAGGAGGCAGGAGGCAGGAGGCAGGAGGCAGGAGGCAGGAGGCAGGAGGCAGAAGGCAGGAGGCAGGAGGCAGGAGGCAGAAGGCAGGAGGCAGTCTTCATGAAAAAATTTCACCACCATGCATGAAAATCCCTCTCTCCGCGTCTCCGCGTCTCCGCGTCTCCGCGTCTCTTTCAAGTACTCCCTTGTCTCCCAATTCCCAATTCCCAATTCCCAATTCCCAATTCCCAATTCCCAATTCCCAATTCCCCATTCCCCATTCCCCATTCCCCATTCCCAATTCCCCATTCCCCACTTAAAAGATACAATTTTGATTTACGCATTAGCCGAAGAAGATGAACGTTGGTAGAATTTGGGCAGTTGCTTCCAATGGATTTCGGGAAGTAATTCGCGATCGCGTTTTGTATCTGATTGGTTTGTTTGCTCTCTTGCTGATCCTGGCTATGCGGTTATTGCCAGAAGTAGCAACCGTCACATCAGATAAGATGGTGATCGATTTTGGTTTAGCGGCAATTGAACTTTTGGGTGTGATTGTTGCAGTGTTTGTTGGTACGGGTTTGATTAACAAAGAAATCGAGAAGCGTACTGTCTTAGTTTTAATTGCCAAACCTGTATCCCGTAGTGAATTCATCCTTGGCAAACATTTAGGACTCTCCGGTGTGCTAGGAGTCTTGGTATTGGCGATGGCAGTAATTTATCTGCTACTGCTGAGTTTGGGTAAAATTGATTACCCTATTGGTAGCATCCTGATCTCCAACCTGTTCCTCTTCTTCGAGCTGTGTTTAATGACAGCAGCAGCTTTGGTCTTTGGAGTCTTTACCAGTTCACTTCTAGCAACTATGCTCAGTTTTGGGGTTTATTTGATGGGGAACTTTAGCCAGGATTTAGTAGAGTTGGGAAACTTGAGCGAAAATTCTAGTATTCAAGCAATAACTGAGGTACTTTACCTGATTTTACCAGATTTATCCCGCCTTAATTTGAAAAATGAGGCAGTTTATGGCGTTTTGCCCTCCGCCACGAACCTCTTGAGTAATGGAGTATATGCTTGGTTCTACACTACGATACTATTAGCGATCGCGATATTACTCTTCTCCCGACGGGAATTTTGAATTTTGAATTTTGAATTTTGAATTGGGAATAGCAACACATTCAGTTACCAGGGTTTGGGCGTAGCATTTGGATAGGTATACTTGGGACTATGTGTTTGAATTATCGCCCAAATGCTACGCCCCTACAGTCTCCCACAACTGTTTCTTCATACCTAACACCTAACACCTAACACCTAAAACCTAAAACCTAACACCTAATTCATGCTAGAGAAATTAAAAACCATATTTGCTGAGATGGAGCAAGCGTTGATTGCCTATTCTGGGGGAGTTGATAGTACCTTGGTAGCGAAGATAGCCTATGATGTTTTAGGCGATCGCGCTTTGGCCGTAACTGCTCAATCTCCTTCTCTACTGCCAGAAGAGTTAGAAGATGCTCGTATCCAAGCTGCTGCTATTGGTATTACCCATGAGGTAGTAGAAACCTATGAGATGGATAATCCCAATTACACTTCTAACCCT
The DNA here is from genome assembly GCA_010672185.1 of Caldora sp. SIO3E6. Lineage (GTDB taxonomy): Bacteria > Cyanobacteriota > Cyanobacteriia > Cyanobacteriales > Coleofasciculaceae > Caldora. The sequence goes on from JAAHHL010000664.1 coordinate 1,623, forward strand.
GTCAATCGTTGCTATTTCTGCAAAAGTGAACTGCACGACACCCTTAAACCTTTGGCTCAACAAAGAGGTTATCCTTATGTCGTAGATGGGGTCAATGCTGATGATTTAAGAGATTATCGTCCAGGAATTCAGGCAGCAAAGGAAAGAGGAGCAAGATCCCCTTTAGCAGAAGTGGGAGTTACCAAAGCTGAAGTGCGCCAACTTTCAAAACAGTTAGGACTTCCCTGGTGGGATAAACCAGCACAACCTTGTTTAAGTTCCCGCTTTCCCTATGGTGAAGAGATTACCGTGAGCAAGCTACAACGGGTAGGACGTGCTGAAATTTATTTGCGCAGGCTGAGTTTTACCAATCTCCGGGTTCGCTCAGAAGGAGACACGGCAAGGATTGAGTTGCCGCCGGAGCAAATTAAGGAGTTTGTCTTGACTATTGATTTACCGAAACTGGTATCCGCTTTTCAGGAGTTGGGCTTTATGTATGTCACCCTGGATTTGGAAGGATATCGCAGTGGGAAGTTAAATCAGGTGGTGGAAGGTGTTAGGTATTAGGCAATGGTGACAAGTTAAAAGGTCGTGCATTTTGTCAACTCCCATATATGGCGTAGTGGTTCTCAAAAAAACCTATATATGGAAATACTCCAAGGGTTAAGGAAAATTGTTTCTTCTTCCTCCGCTCCTCTGCTCCTCTGCTCCTCTGCTCCTCCGCTCCTCCGCTCCTCCGCTCCCTTGATAACGACATCTTTACCTTAACTTGTCACCATTGGGGCTTAGGTATTAGGCAATGGTGACAAGTTAAGCCTATACATAGCTAGCTAGTTAATGACCTAATCCGCCGTGGACTTAAGTCCACAGCTAATAGCTTAAGTCCATTAAAATGGACTAAATTTTTCGGACTCATCTTAGTCATCTTTAGATGACTTGAGCTATTAGCCGGTCGTTTAAACGACCGGCGGGGCAAGGATTTCACCTTAAGTTGACACCAATGGCCAGTGCTACGCCCCTACAGCCAATTATCGATTGTTGAATCGAACATTACGTTTATTTTGAGAAAATAAAATATCAACAACTTTGACAATTTTTTTTACCCCTCCAGCACTTTCGGGAGAAAGTCAGCCATGAAGGAAACCATCGGAGGCAACCTCACCCGCTATCGCAAAAGTATGCGCCTATCCCAAGAGCAGCTAGCAGAGATAGTAGGGATGACTCGCCAGAGCATTAACAACTACGAAAAGGCTAAAACCCTACCCGACAGTAAAACTCTGTCTGCCCTAGCTCATGCTTTGGGCGTTACTATCGACGATTTACTACGTCCGGAAAGCGAGGGTTTGCCTAACTTCCGCTTCCGTGCTCATGCTTCTTTCGGCAATAATCCCCAATTTGCTGCCCAAGTGCTGCGAATGCTGGAAACTTATAACAATCTGGAGCAAGCAGTAGGTTTGCCTTCCTATGCTCCAGAAAGTAGCCCCTGCCATCAAGTGGAGGGTAATGAAAAACGCATTGCTGAAATTGCCAATCGATTGCGTCGCTGTCTGGGATTGGGAGAAGCACCGATTTTAAATTTATTTGAAATTGTAGAAGAAATTGGGTTGAAAGTTATTTTGACTCGTTTGGCACAGATGGAGGTTATTGACTATGCCAAAGAAAAAGCCAAAATTTGTGCTGCCTATAAAAAATAGCATGGCTCCTCGTTGAAAAACTCGATGGAGTTACCACCAGCACTGAAGCCAGAAGACTTTCCAGAAAATGAACGCTATCAACAGTTAATCTGGCAAGCTCTTAAGTTAGGCAAGATTTCAGAGATGAAAGCAGCGGAACTTCTCGATTTAACGGTGGAAAAACTGCGGGTGCATCGTCAGGAATCCGAGGTTTATGCCATCTCTTAACGGAACAATTAACTATTTCTTGTTTTCGGGTAGAGTGCGATCGCACAGCCAAACTTTTTGGAATTGTCTTACTCTACTTAAACATTTTCGTCACTTTTTAATCGCTCTGATTAACTTCTTCAACTGATAAGTTGAGAGCTTGTGCCACTTGCTCCACACTTAACCCCAATGCTAAGAGTCGAGGAATTGCATCACGCCTTGCTTTAGCTTCTTGTTCGGCTCGTTGGGACTCCTGTTGAGCTCTTTGTGAGGTTTCTACATAGGTCTCCATCCTTTGCCCATCTGGTCTATACAGCTCCAGTGACCCCTTGGCTATCTCGAATCGGCAACCTAGCCTGGGACTGCTCCAACCTTCCATCTTGCTAATTGCTACTAGCTGCTGATTTTGTCTTAACCACCCCTTGAGTAGATTTTTTGCTGGATCATACAGATAATATTCCTCTACACCATGGCGCTCATAGAAGTTAAATTTGGCAAGCATCTCTTTGGTAGTATTGCTTTTGGAAAGGATTTCAAAGACTACTTGAGGTGCGATATTACCTTCAGTAAATTGTTTGTAGGAGCGCCGATCCCCTTTAGGACGACCAAATACCACCATCACATCCGGTGCTTGACTTTCAGCTACACCTTCGACGGCTTCTACCGGATACCAGAGTAAATCTCCAGCGACAAAAACATTGGGGTCATCGGCAAACAGGGCATCAATGCCGCCCTGAAGGGTAGTAATTAGGCGAAACTGAATGGTATTGTCAGACAAAGGTAAGCCATCGCTTTCAGGATAGAGCCAATCGGAATCAAAGGCAGTTGGTTGGAGTTGCTGAACCATAGTACCAGTTTCTGTGCCCAATGCAGCACTTTCTATTTTATCCGCTCCCTGTGCTAGAGGCGATCGCAAATAATCAACGAAGAGCGATCACACAGTAGATGGTAGGTTAAATTCTCCCCAATGCCTCACCCAATCTACCAGCTATAGATAGCTCACCTCAATAGCTCTGATTAATTTCCTCAACTGATAAGTTGAGAGCTTGTGCCACTTGCTCCACACTTAACCCCAATGCTAAGAGTCGAGGAATTGCATCACGCCTTGCTTTAGCTTCTTGTTCGGCTCGTTGGGATTCTTGTTCGGCTCGTTGGGACTCCTGTTGAGCTCTTTGTGAGGTTTCTACATAGGTCTCCATCCTTTGCCCATCCGGTCTATACAGTTCCAGTGACCA
>JAAHHL010000665.1 GCA_010672185.1 Caldora sp. SIO3E6
TAGGAGGCAGGAGGCAGGAGGCAGAAGGCAGGAAGCAGAAGGCAGAAGGCAGAAGGCAAGAGGCAGGAGGCAGGAGGCAGGAGGCAGAGAGATTTTCATCCTACGTGGCGAACGAAAGTTCCTTAGAGTCTGACTTACAAAGGGAAAGCCTGGTTGAAGAATTGCTTCGACTGCCGCCAATGACTGATCCTGATAAGTTGGCAGCAATGAGGATTCTACCAATTTTAAGTTCTGCTGTTTATGTAGCTGCTCCGGTGTTGTACCCGCTGATTGTTTTGAAGCAGGTGCAGTTATCTCTCGAATACGGCAATACTTCTACGTCTGCTTTTGCTTATGCTACTTACGGATTAATTTTGTGTGGGATAGTAGGAGATATTGAGGCAGGCTCCCAATTTGGTCAACTGGCTCTCAGTCTGCTGGACAAACTCCATGCCAAAGAGATCAAATGCAGAACATTAGTAATAGTTCATACTTTTGTTACCCATTGGCAACAATCAGTTAAAGAAAGCTTACAACCTTTATTGATAGCCTATCAAACTGGATTAGAAACCGGAGATTTAGAATTTGCTGCCTTGGCTACCTTTGCTTACTCTTACCATTCTTATTTAATGGGTAAAGAGCTAGGAGAGCTGGAAGCAGAAATGGCATCCTATGGTAGGCTGATGAGCCAACTTCAGCAAGAAACAGCTCTAAATTGGAATCAAATTTTTCAACAAACTGTATTGAACTTGCAGGGTAGGGATAGAGGAGACGCGGGGACGCGGGGACGAGGGGACGCGGAGACACGGAGACGCGGGGACGCGGAGACGCGGAGACACGGAGACGCGGAGACAGAGATATTTTCATCCTCTGTTGTGAACGGAAATTCATGGGAGTCTGACTACAATCCATGTCTATTAATCGGAGATGCCTATAATGAGCAGATAAAGCTGGAGCAGCATAAATCAACTAACGATCGCACGGGACTTTACTATTTATATTTAAATAAACTGACCCTCTGTTATTGGTTCGGAGATTATCAGCAAGCAGTCAAAAATGCAGAGGCAGCTCAACAGTATCTAGATGGAGTTACAGGTTCACTCCTTATCCCTCTCTTCTATTTTTATGATTCTCTGGCCAGGTTAGCACTGTATCCCGATACTTCTGAATCAGAGCAAGAAGCAATTCTTAGCAAAGTAGCTGCTAATCAGCAAAAAATGCAGCAATGGGCAAAGTCTGCACCAATGAATTTTTTACATAAATTTGATTTAGTTGAGGCAGAGCGATATCGCATCAGGGGTAAAAAAGTTGAGGCAATCGAATATTATGACTGTGCTATTGCCGGTGCTGCTACTCATGAATACATTCAAGAGGAAGCTCTAGCTAATGAACTAGCCGCTAAATTTTACTTAGCATGGGGTAAGAGCAAAATTACTCAAGTTTACTTTACTGATGCTTACTACGGCTACGCTCGCTGGGGAGCTAAAGCCAAAGTTGAGCAGTTAGAACAAGACTATCCGCAATTTCTTTCCCCCATAAAGACTAAAGAAAAAAGCAGTCTAATTGGGGATACTTTCTCCAACTTAACTACTGAAACCATTAATTCTAGGACTGGTTCAGTAATTTTGGACTTGGCAACCGTGCTTAGAGCTTCCCAACTACTCTCTGGGGAAATTCATTTGGTTCGCTTTATCTCCACTTTACTGGAAGTAATGATGGAGAATGCCGGAGCACAGAAAGGTGCTCTACTATTGCTGGAAGAGGATAACCTGGTTGTTGCTGCCCAATGCACCGCTGGTCAACAGTGTAATTTAAAATCAATCCCCCTGGAATCTTGCAGTGAGATTTCTCTGGCTGCAATTAACTATGTTTGGCATACTCAACAAATTTTAGTGAGCAATGAAGCAACAACAGAAGCACTCTTGGCAGCTGATCCCTACATCATCCGAGTGCAACCCAAATCTCTGTTGTCTTTACCCATTATCCAACAAAGCAAACTGGTGGGTGTCCTGTACCTGGAAAATCACCTAACAACAGAGGCATTTACCAAAGATCGCCTCGAAATTTTACAACTTCTGTGTGCTCAAGCTGCCATTGCCTTGGAAAATGCCCAACTTTACCAACAACTAGAAGAATATTCTCACACCCTAGAAAAAAAATTCTACAAGCGTACTCAACAATTGCGACAGGAAATTCGAGAGCGGCAGCAAGTAGAAGCAACCCTCAAGCAGGTTAATCAAAAGCTAAAAACCAAATTTGAAGAACTCGGGCAAATGAATCTGGCTCTGGCAAACGCTATGCCAGGAATTGCCAAACTTAGTGTCGAAGGTTGTTATCTGGAAGTTAATCACTCCTATGCCCAAATAGTTGGTTACAAACCCGAGGAAATGCTGGGCATCAACTGGGAGCTCACCGTTCATCCTCAGGATATACCAATTGCGATCGCTGCCTACCAAAAGATGCAGATTGAAGGTAAAGGGGAGTTTGAAGCGAGAGGAATTCGCCGGGATGGTTCCATCTTCTACAAACAAGTGCTTATGGTAAAAGCTGATTTAAATCTTGCTGGTTTTGAGGGTCACTACTGTTTTTTTAAAGATATTAGCGAACGTAAACAGGTAGAAGAAGCATTACGAAAGAGCGAAGAACGCTATCGTTCCCTTTATGAACATACTCCAGTTATGCTGCATTCCATCGACCCGATGGGTAGACTCATCAGTGTCAGCAACTATTGGCTAGAGAAGCTAGGTTATGAGCGCTCCGAAGTTATGGGGAGAAAGTCTACGGAGTTTTTGACAGAAGAGTCTCGCCGTTATGCTATAGAAATTATGCTGCCTAAATTTTTTCAGGCAGGAAGTTGTTCAGATATTCCCTATCAGTTTATCTGCAAGAATGGCAAAATTATTGATGTGCTCCTCTCTGGCATTGTTGAAAAAGATAAATCTGGTCAGGTTGTTCGTTGCCTAGCAGTTTTAGTGGATGTAACTGAACGCAAGCAAGCCGAGGAAGCACTGCAACAAGCCAAAGAAGCTGCTGAAGTAGCGAACCAAGCCAAAAGTCAATTTTTGGCTAACATGAGCCACGAATTGCGCACTCCTCTCAATGGCATTCTTGGCTATACTCAAATTATGCAACGCTCTTCAGAATTCACCCTTCAGCAACAAAAAGGGATCAATACTATCCATGCCTGTGGCAGCCATCTACTCACTCTGATTAACGATATTTTGGATATCTCCAAAATCGAAGCTGGGAAAATGGAACTTGAACCCTACAATTTTCCTTTTCCTGACTTTCTGCGCAGTGTTATCGAAATCTGTCGCATTCGTGCTCAACAAAAAGAACTTACTTTTACTTACCAATTCTACAATCAACTACCTACTATTGTTCATGCCGATGAAAAACGACTAAGGCAAGTTTTGATTAATCTGTTGGGCAATGCCATTAAATTTACTGATACTGGCAGCGTAACTTTTAAAGTGGGTGTGGTTAGCCAACAACAAAGGACAAATGACAAAGGGCAAATGACCAATAACAAAATCCGGTTTGAAATTAAAGATACTGGTGTTGGTATAGCGGCAGAAGAACTAGAGAAAATTTTTGAACCCTTTGAACAAGTAGGACAAAGCAGCCACAGAGCAGAAGGCACTGGACTCGGATTAAGCATTACTCAGAAAATAATCTCTGAGATGGGAAGCCAACTCCAAGTGCAAAGTACCTTGGGAGTTGGTAGTACTTTTTGGTTCGAGCTAGAATTACCCCAAGCCTCAAAACCAATTGAGCCAGAGATTATCAATTCCTCAAACGAGATTATTGGCTACCAGGGTGACAAGAAAAAAGTTCTCGTGGTAGATGATTCCTGGGAAAATCGTGCAGTTCTCGTTAATTTACTCGAACCTATCGGCTTTGTCATCAGGGAGGCATCAACTGGAGTAGAAGGCTTAACGCAAGCTAGAGAATTTAAACCAGATTTAATGATTATTGATCTCGTGATGCCGGTAATGGGAGGCTTAGAACTAACCCGCTGCCTACGTCAGTACCCAGAGTTTCAACAAACGATTTTGATTGCTTCTTCGGCGAGTGTATCTGAGTTGTATCAACAGAAAAGTAGAGATATAGGTTGTGATTATTTTTTACCTAAGCCGATACAAGTAGAAGAGCTACTGACTCAAATTAGAGATTTACTAAAATTAGTCTGGGTGTATCGCAATACACAGGAATTAGTACCTCAACTAAAGCCTGCTGGAGATGATTCATCCGAAAAACTGCAAGTAGTAGAAATGGTACCTCCTCCTGCTGAAGAACTAAATGTTTTGTATGATTTAGCAAGAAAAGGTTTGATCGATAGTCTCGTTGAGCATAGTGATCGATTGCAAAACACCGATCACAAATATGAACCCTTTGCTCAAGAACTTCAGGAATTAGCTAAAGAATTTCAAATTAAGAAAATTCGAGAATTACTTCAAACTTTAAAATCTCGCTAGGAAGAAGGCAGGAGCAGGAGGCAGGAGGCAGAAGGCAGGAGGCAGGAGGCAGAAGGCATGAGGCAGGAGGCAGAAGGCAGGAGGCAGAAGGCATGAGGCAAGAGGCAGGGGGCAGGAGGCAGAAGGCAGGAGGCAGGAGGCAGAAGGCATGAGGCAGGAGGCAGAAGGCAGGAGGCAGAAGGCATGAGGCAAGAGGCAGGGGGCAGGAGGCAGGAGGCAGAAGGCAGTCCCAATGAAAAAATTTCACA
>JAAHHL010000666.1 GCA_010672185.1 Caldora sp. SIO3E6
ACAAGAACGGATAGCTTCCTTGCCTCCTTTGAGGATAACACCGTTACCAGATTTAATTGCTAGGGAGGTAATTTGAATTAAAGCATCGGGACGGGCTTCAAATATGATACCTAGTACACCCAAGGGGCAAGTAACTCGCTTCAGGATTAATCCTTCATCTAGTTCTCGATGAATTTGTACTCCGCCCACCGGGTCTTCTAATTTACCGACATCTCGTACTCCCTCAATTGCCCCCTTGAGCTTAGTTTCATCTAACTTCAGTCGCTTATACAAAGCTTGAGGAATGCCATCTGCCTCCGCTGCTTGGCAATCTGCCGCATTTGCCGCCAAAATTTCGGGAGCGGCTGCTTCCAAAGCTTGGGCAATAGCTTCAATCGCTTGGTTCTTCGCATCCGTTGGCAGGACTGCCAATTGCCTTGCTACTTGACGGGTGGCTTGAGCGATATACAATAAATCATTACCGCGAGCGATCGCATTGAGGGAAAGGGGAACATCAGTAGAAGCTGTCATCAAAACCTCACGGGAGGGAAATCATTAATTAGGGTTTGCTGAAATTTATCCTAATCCTCGGTTGAGATAGGTGTTAGGTAGTAGGTGGTAGGTAAGGTTCCTAATTTTATTCAGCAAGCCTTAATCATATAGTAACCGGTAATGAGCGATATTGGAAGCCCAGGGTAAATCATAATACTTATTGCAAAATCCAATTATTAATTATCAATTATTAATTATCAATTATTAATTATAAAGCTGCGTCTTGAAAACTAATTTTAAAGGTTGTGCCTTTATCCCCATTAATTTCACTATAACCTTGAATCTCTTGGATCAAAAAACTTACTAAACGCAAACCTAATGACTGGCAATTATTGAAGTCTATCTTTTCTGGCAAACCCACTCCGTTATCACCAACTATCAAAACCATTTTTCCAGAACTGCTGTGAGTCAAGTTAATAAAAATTTCTTTTTTATTCTTTTTGGTAAAATCATGTTTCAGAGAATTAGACAATAGTTCAGTAATAATTTGACCACAAGCTATAGCTGTTTTGATACCAGTATCAACTCTATCCATCTGTAATTTGAGGACAACTTTATTTGATTCCTGGTAGTAAGCAATAAATAAATAATTAGCTAAATCTTGGATATAGTCAGCCAGGTTAACCTTGGTTGCATCTGGGTAATGATACAACTTTTGGTGAAGAAGCCCCATAGTTTTGAGCCTACTTTGAATATCTCTCAAGAGCTCAAGTAGTCGTCGGTCTTTAATTTGGCTAGATTGAAACTGAAGGAGAGAGTAGATTGTCTGGAAATTATTTTTGACGCGATGATGAAGTTTTTGTAAGCAAATTTCTTTTTCTGCGATCGCTGCTTCTAGTTGCTGTTGAGTTTGTTTATACTCAGTAATATCTGTGCCTAGAAAAACAGCTTCTCCAGGAGAGCCGTATTGATAACCGACAAACAGATAATATCTGAGAGTGCCATCAACCTCGATCTCAACTTCTTGGGATGACTGCTCCATTGGACTGTGGAAAAATTTTTGTACGAATTTACGGAAATCAACCAAATTTTTTAGAGAACCAACCTCTTCTCCAATAAAAGTCTCAGGAGGTAAACCCCAAGTTCTAGCTAAATAGCGGTTAACTCCCAGAAACTTCAAATCTGCACTAATCCAAGCAACAGCCCCAGGGAGAATATCCAAAACCTCTGGAAGTTGTTTGTTCGTTAATGGCGTCTTTTTCTGGGTGAACGAAATATGAGGTGAGATTTCTATTCTCCGCGTCTGCTGACTATTTTCCCCATCCCTTTTTTCGCTCACCCTCTTGTTCTCTGCTTGCTGGCATCGAAAAAATGCCGAGCAGATAATGTCTTGCCCTCTTGAGAGGAACTCGATAAACTCACCCTCTGTATTAAATATTGCCTGGTGATGCCACTGTTGCCAGCGTATTTCTCCATTAGACAACTTGACGCGATGTTCTCTAGTTCCCAAGGAATTTCCTCGATTCAGAGAAGCCAAGTGCTTGAGTAGGGCCTCCTGATCCGCCTCGAGAGCCATAGAAATCCAGTTTTGCCCAATCAACTCCTGAGGTTGCTTGCCGAAATAGTTAGCAAAGGTTGGGTTAACAAAGGTGATTGTTCCAATAGACTCGAAACGACAGACTAATTCACCCTGAGCCCCCACTAGGGAGCCATAGTTCATTTGGCACTGTTGTAGCGCTGTTTCCCAAGCCAAATAGCTATAAGTCAATTCCTCGTTTTTGCTCTGTAGTTCCTCTATACTCCCTTGCAACTGTTTCAAGTTGACAAAGAGTTCCTCTAGCAGTGTTGCGAAAAACTTCTCTTGGGGTAGTAGCAATTCATCCGCACGACGCAATAGAGCTGCTAGGCATTGTTGAGCTGTTTCAATCTTCTCTTCCAAGGCATTTGCGTTCATTATTCTGCCTCCTGCTGAGTGTTTTGCGGTTCCATAGCGGCTTTCAAGAAACAAGGCAGAAGGCAGAGGGCAGAAGGCAGAAGGAAAGAAGGTTCTAAGGCTCTAAGGTAGGAGGTAGGAGGTAGTGTTTCTTTCATTCGTAGCGGGCGGCGCACCGCCCGTTGGGTTGCTCTTAAGAAACAAGGCAGGAGGCAGGAGGCAGGAGGCAGGAGGGGAAGAAGGGAAAAAGGGAAGAGGATTTGACCAAAGTTTCTTACCTTCATAGGGGGTGGTGTGCCTCCCCTGGGGCAGCTTTCTAGTATCTTCATAATTACGCTGGGTGCAGATTTTGGAGCTTACTGTACAAACTTTATTCTCTTCTGAGTTGAAAATAGATGCGGGGAGATTTATTTTCATGCACGATGGTGAAATTTTTCATCGGGACTGCTTTGTGCCTTCTGTTACTAGTCATTGGTTGCCACTACTTGTTGTGTAAAAAATCATCCTGTAGAAAATTTTAGAATTATTTTAAAAAAATTTTAGCTTGTTTTTAGATTTGCAGCATTAAGTTGAGCATTCACTCTCTTGGTTTTAAATAAGAATTTTTAATTATTTAAATTTGTCAACATTAACTATAGTCATTACTTTCAGGAATATTTTACGAAAAAAGAATATTTTGAGTGCTAGAAAAAACGATAGATTCTAGCCTCCGACTACTCTGAAAATAGAAGTCAGGAGAGATTAATTTTCTTTCATGGTAGTAAAAAAAAGTTTTTTATTGGGACGGGTGAGCGAAATTTTGCTTGAGATTTATAGCCTCAGTGTTAACAAATTACTTGAGATTTATAGCCTCAGTGTTAACAAATTATAAGTTCTCTCTTGTGTCTCAATCTCCCCACACCTCCCACACCTCCCACACTCCCCACACCTCCCACACTCCCCACACCTTTTAAAAGCTCACCCTATTGGGACTGCTTTGCTCACAAGCATTTCAACTGCGTTGCGAGTTTACCTGTTGCATAAAAAACTCTTCTAAAGACATGTGGGCAAGATTCATACTAATCAGCTGAGCGTCTATCGATGGGAGTCTAGCGAGAAACTCTTGAGGATTTCCTTGCAACTGTCCATACCAGCGATTATCCTCATAAACCAGTCCTTTAACCCAGGATTGAAGAAGATCCCTATTGCCTCCTTTGCCTTGAACCCGATAAGTCTGTGCAGTACCCAAAAGTTCCTCTAGGGAGCCGATACACAATAATTCCCCACCATTAAGAATAGCAATGCGATCGCAAATCTTCTCTACATCAGAAAGTACATGGCTGTTGAAAAAGAGCGTTTTACCTTGAGCCTTTAGTGAGAGAATAATCTCCCGAATTTGGTAACGTCCAATAGGGTCAAGACCAGACATTGGCTCATCCAAAAATACCACTTCCGGATCATTAATAATTGCTTGTGCCACCCCAACGCGCTGAAGCATCCCCTTGGAATATTGCCGCAGTTGCTTTTTCTTAGCAGCTAATTTGGATAAACCTACTAACTCCAATAGCATGGGAATACGCTTTCGCTGTACTTCAGGAGGGATTTGGAATAGTCCAGCAGTAAATTGCAAAAATTCCCAACCCGTAAGATAATCATAGAAGTAGGCATTCTCTGGCAAGTAACCGATTTTCTGCTTAACAGTGCGATCGCCCAGGGGTTTTCCTAGCAAAAATCCTCGTCCAGAAGTCGGACGCACAATACTCAACAGCAGCTTCAAGAGAGTAGTTTTCCCCGCACCATTAGGACCAAGTAAACCGAAAGTTTCTCCTTGATAGACTCTCAAGGAGCATTTTTTCAGGGATGCAATGGTTTGATTCATCCAGAAGCCAGTGCGGTAGACTTTAGTTAGGTCAGAAGTCTCTACCACTGGTATCTGGTCAACAGTAGTCTGTGCAGCTGGTAAATCGGTAGTAGATTTCATCCCAATTCTTGATTTCTCCTTAGTTTATCTATTCCCTATTTTGCTGAATTTATGATCAGCCATCAGCTATCAGCCATCAGCTATTAGCCATTAGCCATCAGCTATTAGCCAAAAGAAACTCTGCTAAACCCAAATAGCGAATTCCTTGGGGGGTAATTTCAAAGCGGCAGGGTAAAACTTTGATACCTTGGTTAACAGCATCACGCAATAGCTCACCGTAAACTGGATCGTAATTATCACCAGGAGCAAAGTGAGAACAGTCACTGCGATTAATGAAATAGAGCATTACTGCTTGTGCTTGGGGAAGTAGTGCGGTTAGTTCTCGCAGGTA
>JAAHHL010000667.1 GCA_010672185.1 Caldora sp. SIO3E6
CTTGAGAGCAGTTCTAATCATCGACCAAGTATTATTACCAGTACGGCCAAAAAAATCAGTATAACGTCGATAATAGGTAATATCTTGACCAAATTCAGTAATCGGGAAGTCCCAAGCTAGAATAAAGTACCAGCACTTGGAGCACTGTTGTTGAATGTCAGTTTTATCCTTGTCTGTGCTACCGTTGCTCAGCTAATGCTGATGATGAAAGCGCAGAAACGCTCAGTTTGGGCTGCTACCACTGTGGGTGGATTAATTGTTTTACCGCCAATAATCCTCGGTTTTCTGTCAATGTATCCCTATGATGCCCCTGCTATGTGGTTGTTTTCCGCCTTTTCCTGGGCTGGTATAGAGCACGCTGCTGGCATAACTGTTGGCTTTGCACTAATGGCTCAATCCCTGGCAATAGCACTGTTTAACTTTCAGCTAACACGAAAGTTACGCAAAACTGGGGAATCAGCAACTAAAGCTTTACTCTCTAAAAATTGAGAATTGTTGTTTGTTGTTTGTTGTTTGTCATTCGTCATTTGTCATTTGTCATTTGGGAATTAGGAATTCTTCCTCAACCCCAGTCTCCCTTGTCTCCCTTGTCTCCCTTGTCCCCAATTCCCTATAACCTGGAGCAAAATCAATAATGAACTCAACACTACTAGATAAACTTGGTGAGTGGAACCCACAGTTATATCGGGAACTGAAAGGTAAACTAAAGACCCGCAACCTTTTAATTACAGTTGCCATCCCCTTAATCATCCAATTAATACTCTTAGGATTTGCTTATGAACAATACATCGACAGAGGGGGTATCCAGTGGGAATTCGTTTTCAGGCCACTCAACTGGATGTTACCCTTTCTACTACTAATCTGCGGCGTTTACCAATTATGCCAAGATTTAGCTCACGAAGAACGTCGAGGAACACTTAATTTTATCCGTTTAAGTCCTCAGTCTAGTCAGAGTATTTTAATTGGGAAAATACTGGGAGTTCCTGCTCTACTTTACCTAGGAATAGCTCTAACAGTCCCACTACACCTATTTTCTGCCCTAGCTACTGGTATACCTTTGCTCTGGCTATTAGGGATTTATACTCTCTGGGGAGCTGGTTGCTGCCTGTTCTACAGTGCCGCTTTATTCTATACTTTACTCTGGAACTCTCAAGGAGACTCTAAATCCATCGCCGGGTTAGGGGGACTTTTAGCCTTTTTTGTCAGCCCTTCTTACATCAGCGTTATTGATTTTAGCTTCCGTTGGTACCAATCAAACTCTCCCCTGAAAGACTGGCAATGGTTCTTCCTACCCCTAGGAAATGAGGCATTTCTGGCTTATGCTTGGACAATAATTACCTTGAGTGTCGCCACTTACTGGATTTGGCAGGCAGTAAATCGTCGTTTCCGTAACCCCAATGCCACTCTGATAAGTAAGAAACAAAGTTATTGGCTAGTTGCCTGCTTTCAGATTTGGTTGTTAGGATTTGCCGTAGCAGAAATCAACTCGGCTCTTTCCGAGGCTCATCTGTTTGCCGGTATGTTCTTTATCTTCTTTTTGAACCCCATCTGGTTCCTTATTCTCATCGCAGCATTGACTCCTCACCGCCAATCCTTGTTAGATTGGGCTCGTTACCGTAGATACAATAGTAGTTCTAATCGTCAAAACTTTTGGCATCGTCCCCTAATACAAGATTTGATTTGGGGTGAAAAGAGTCCCGCACTAGTAGCAGTGGGGATTAACTTAGTGATTACAGCGGTTATTTGGATACCTTGGCTGCTGTGGTTACCGGAAACACTTTTGCAGCAAGATAATTTGACAACTCTCAAGGCACTTGTTTGTTTACTCCTGACGATGAATTTAATATTGCTCTACGGGGCAATCAACCAACTAGTACTGTTCCTCAAAACCTCGAAACCAGAGTTATGGGTAACCGGAGTTATGGGTACTGTAATTGCCTTACCCTTCCTGATTAGCGGCATTTTGGGAGTTGAGGTGATGCAAATGCCTTGGCTGCTTATGTTTTCCCCCTTTCCCATGCTTGCCCTAGTTAATGGTTCCCTTACCACAGTCTTCTTCGGTTTACTAGCTCAGTTGGGCGTTGTAGGATTGTTAAGTCTACAGCTAACGAAAAAATTGCAAAAGGCTGGTGAGTCTGAATCCAAAGCTATGCTTACAGAGCTTGTTGAATAAGTCTTTGTGCTCTACCCTTCGGGAACTCCTACGGAGAATGTGACTTTGTGGTGATTTCTCTTCATGTCCTAACCTATTTGCGATCAACCTCATATTATGAAACCACAAACTCAGTGCGATCGCATATCTTGTAGGGTGCGTTAGCGTAACAAAGTGGAGCGTAACGCACCGCAGTGCTGCTGCAACTATCAAAGGTCAATACAATAGAAGCACACTCAGTCGCAAGGGGGTTGGGCGTAGCATTTGGATAGGTATACTTAGGTATATGTACTTAAATTATCGCCCAAATGCTACGCCCCTACAGTCTCCCACAACTATTTCTTCCCTTCATAGCGGGTGCTGCTGTGCCCGTGGGCGCTCCTAACTAATTTAATTTGTTGATTAAAAAATTTATATAACCTTATGTCATGAAAGCACAAACTCAGCAGATCATCACCACCCTAGCAGAAATCACAGATGACTTATATTACAGCTTAGTTGGTGATGAACCCTATGTAACTGTTTTTTGGGAAGTTGAAGAGAAAGGGGAGTTTGCCGTCGAAAACTTTCTGCTGGATAACGGTGCTTTAACTCCCTTTACACCCGAGGCTTTCCTCCATCAAGTTCGACAAACTCAATCTCAACCAGTTGTCGAACATTACCAAAATCTCCTTAGCTTACTGCAAGCTAATTTATCAGAACTAACAATCTATAGTTATGGTTTTCCTGAACTACCAGAGGATTTGTTCAATGGAGATTTACCCCTCGAAACCAGTGAACTCACTCCCTTGCTCATTCCTCTGCTAATCGGTTTATCCCCAGCCGGAGAATGGATTGGCTTAGCTCCCCAACAGAAGCGGGGATATCAATCATCACCAAGATTTGTTATTCCGGATTTAGAATCGGTTGGGGAAACTACCACAGCTTTAGTTGAACAAATTCAATCCCTCACCTCTCAAATCGAGCATAAATTAAGTACCAGAAGTTGGAAACTGAAAAATGCTTGGGAAGTCGTGCTCACCGCTAGCCGCGCATCAATCATCGAAAAGTTATTGTTACAAACTGGGTTTTTAAGTATTGAAGAAATCAATAAATTTTTGCGTAGTATTGAATCAGAACTAGAAGAATTGGAAGAAGATGAAGAACTGCCAACGGATTTACAGCAACAAATAGACCTTCGAGAATATTTTCAATCCCAATTGCTCAATTCCCGGGTTTATAATCTCAACTATAACATTAGTGACGAGTCTTTTAGCATTCACTATGCCTTAGGACAAACGGAAGATGGAGACTGGATGGGGGTAGTAACAGATAGTTTTACTTTTTGATATCTTAAGTTTTAGTATAATCCGTTGATCCGTATTGTGATTAATTCCTATATCAATATTAGTAGCTAACGGCTTGAGATCCCCGACTTCTTGAAGAAGTCGGGGATCTGGGAGTATCCAACAGATGCGATTTATTACTAACTTAATCTATTATTGCAAGCTTTTTCTCCAATTAGCCAAGATTCCTGGTGCAATATGTTTTCCCCGCTCTTTGATTAAAGCATCAGCCATTATTATAACTTCTGCAACTGTTTTATGTTGAGTCGCCACCATTTCAGATAATAAACGCAATGTCCGAGTATAAGCAACACCATATACTTTACAAGTTTCAACAACTAGCCCATCATCACTAGCACATATCAGTAATCTATGACGGGCAATAGCAATTGTAGAGCGATCGGCAATACTTAAAAGAGGGACTTTTATGCCAAATTCGACAAAACTAGCAAACATCTCTTCTGTATCAAGGGTGAGTGGCACTAAGTATTGTCCAGCAGCTTCGCGGGTAGGCAATTCTAGCCTATCAGAATCAAGAACTTCTTGAGCAATAAACAGAGGACTGTAATTCTGCTGTAACCACTCCCATTCATCCAACCAGCGAAAGTTGATGATTGCTGTTGCATCTAAAATTGTTCCGTTAACAGATGGCATAAACCTCGGCTTCCTGACGACGCACCCGCAGTTTTTCCACCGTTAAATCGAGAAGTTCCGCTGCTTTCATCTCTGAAATTTTGCCTAACTTAAGAGCCTGCCAGATTAACTGTTGATAGCGTTCATTTTCTGGAAAGTCTTCTGGCTTCAGTACTGGTGGTAACTCCATCGAGTTTTTCAGTGAGGAGCCATGCTGTTTTTTATAGGCAGCACAAATTTTGGCTTTTTCTTTGGCATAGTCAATAACCTCCATCTGTGCCAAACGAGTCAAAATCACTTGGTAACTTACCCGAAAATGCTGCTTGAGTCGAATAATGTTGGTTGTCAATTGGTACATCCGCTCAAATTCAGCTTGGGGAAGTAGCAGATAAGCAGCAAAGTAATTGGCAACTTTTTCCCGTGCTTTTTCTTCTGCTTTTGTTCCCTCCTCTACTAAGGTGTCTTGATATTCACCCCGATGACAAATTAAATGTCCAATTTCATGGGCTAGGGTGAATAATTGTCGTTCAATCGTGATATTATGGCTGTTGACTAAAACAAAAGCCCCTTGCTCAGCACTACAA
>JAAHHL010000668.1 GCA_010672185.1 Caldora sp. SIO3E6
TGGCAGAAGGCAGAAGGCAGAAGGCAGGAGGCAGGAGGCAGGAGGCAGGAGGCAGGAGGCAGAAGGCAGTCCTCATGAAAAAAATGTCACCACTGTAGATGAAAACCAATCTCGACCCGTCTCCGCGTCCCCGCGTCCCCGCGTCTCTTTCAAGTCAGGAGGTAGGAAGCAAGAAGCTCAATTCAGTCCTCAATTTATCAACTGGCTCGAAAAAATGGTAGCACCGAACCTCAAGTATCGCTACCCCAATGCTGCTACCGCACTAGCTGCCCTCGAACCTATTGAGGTTGTCGGAACCTCAGGGTCTAGATGGGGAAAGAATCTCCTGAGGGGAAAACTCACCCAATTGGTACTTACCAGTCTTAGTGGTATAGCACTATTAACCATCGGCTGGAACCAGATTAATCAGCTAAATTCTGGAGATGATCTTCAGCAATTGCTAGAAACTGGTCAATGTCCAAGCTGCGATTTAAGAGGGGTAGACTTAAGGGATGCCAAGCTGCAAGGTGTTGATTTAACAAATGCGGATTTAACCGATGCAGATCTTCGAGGAGCGGATCTTCGCAGTGCCGACCTAGAAAATGTTAACCTGACAGCTAGTGATCTTCGAGGAGCAGATCTTCGGGGAGCCACCCTTAGGAATGCCATGCTCAAGGATGCCGATTACCGAGGTACAAATTTCAGGAGTGCTGATCTTCGAGGGGCAATCTTACCCGATAGCTCAATCAATCCTTAAAATGGTCATTGGTCATTGGTCATTAGTACAGAGGACAAATGACAAAGGACAAATAACACTACCAGGGTTTGCATGACTAGCTTATCTCCGCCAACAGAAGCAAATCAAAGCCAGGGAACCGACAGTGACTGGCGACTATTCCTCCGACTGTTGCCTTATGCGAGTCGTAGCAAAAATTTGCTCTTGATTTCTATCGTTTTATTGATACCCTTATCTGTAACTGGAGCAATTCAACCCTTAATTATCGGACAGGCGGTTTCTCTTATTCGTCAACAGCCAACTTGGTCAATTCTGGAAGGTCGTTCGTTGTCCGATGGTGTCAGTGTCCTTAGTAGTTTACTACTATTAACTATAGTAGTCCGATTAGTATTCACCATTGTTCAGAAATTCTTAGAAGAAAAGCTCGGACAAAGCATTACTGCTCAAATTCGCGCAGATCTATTTGAGCATGTTACCTCCTTAGCAGTGCGATTTTTTGACAGAACACCAGTAGGAAAGTTGATTACCCGACTGACGAGTGATGTAGAAGCATTAGGGTTAGTCTTCTCTAGTGGTGCTATTGGTATTGTCAATGACTTGTTCTCGATGGTGATGATTGCCATTTTTATGTTTGCGGTGCAATGGCAACTGGCACTGATTTTGGTACTAATGCTATTTCCGATTACCGGTTTAATTGTTTACTTCCAAAAACAGTATCGCAAGGCGAACTACAAAGCCAGGGAAGAACTTTCTGTCCTCAACTCGATGCTGCAAGAAAATATCACCGGCATTAATATCGTACAGTTGTTTCGCCGCGAGCAATTCAATAGTGAAATGTTTAGGGCAGTTAACCAGCGCTACGTCCATGAGGTTAACAATACCATCTTTCACGATTCGGCTGTTTCCGCCACCTTGGAGTGGGTTTCTTTAGTCGCGATCGCGGCTATGCTGTGGGTAGGTGGTGTGTTTGTCCTGCAAGATGCCATCAATATAGGGACATTAACTGCCTTTATTTTCTATGGACAGCGTTTGTTTAACCCCTTGCGCCAATTTGCGGAAAAATTCACTATGTTTCAAGCTGGGTTTACCGCTGTTGAGCGCATTAGTGAAATTCTGGATGAATCCATCGAAATCCGCGACTCAGAAGAAGCCCATCTTAACCTCAAACTAGGTAATCTTCCCCCTACCTCCTCAGGAGAAATCCGCTTTGAGCATGTTTGGTTTGCCTACAAGCCAGATGAATACGTCCTCAAAGACTTGGACTTTACTATTCATCCTGGAGAAAAAGTTGCTTTAGTCGGACCTACTGGTGCAGGAAAGAGTTCCATTATTCGTCTGCTTTGTCGTCTCTATGAACCAACCAAAGGACGAATTTTAGTAGATGGCATTGATATTCGGGATTTACCCCAAGCCCAACTGCGACGCTACATGGGTGTTATCCTGCAAGATGGGTTTCTCTTTGCTGGTGACGTTAAAAGTAATATCGCTTTAGGAGAAAACTACTCCTTGGCAGAAATCCAGGCTTCAGCAAAAGCCACCAACGTCGCTGATTTTATTGAAGAGTTACCCCAAGGTTATAATACCCAACTGCGAGAGCGGGGTACGAATCTCTCTGGTGGTCAAAAGCAATTATTAGCATTTGCCCGTGCAGCAATTCGCAATCCTAGTATATTAGTACTAGATGAAGCAACAGCCAGTTTAGATGTGGCGACAGAAGCTTTAATTCAACAAGCTTTAGACAGGTTATTGGAGAGTCGCACTGCCATTATTATCGCTCACCGGCTCTCTACGATCCGGGATGTAGACCGAATCTTAGTACTCAAGCGAGGACAGTTAGTAGAGTCTGGTTCTCACGAGCAACTTTTACAGGAAAATGGTTTGTATGCCAGTTTATATAAGTTGCAAATGTTGAATTCTTAAGTCAACACTTTTCCCAGACCCTACACCCTACACCCCACTACCGTGACACACGTAAAATGGTAGTGGCGTGACACACCAAATCTCCACACCCAATAAGGATTACCTTGAGACTTTTGATACGATGAAACTTTTCTCATAAAAGCTTCATGCACAGTTCATGGCAACTTGCGAATCTAAAGATGGAAACAAAAAGTACTGTTCTCAATATTTTAAAGTTAACTAATCTTCATTATTTCTCAGCTCTTAGATCAAAATAGGTAGTGGGAGCAGTAGAAGGAAAGTAAGCAAGGGTAGCAATATTTTCAGTAACTTGCTGTGGGCAATGACTCATAGCAAAGGGATGATTAATTTTTATTAATTATTGGAGAATTATCTCTATGCGTGTTTGTGTTATAGGTACTGGATATATTGGTCTAGTGACTGGTGCTTGTTTGGCATATATTGGACACCATGTTATCTGCGTAGATAACAACGAAGCCAAAATTGCCTTGATGCAATCTGGAAAGTCTCCTATTTATGAACCAGGACTCTCCGCAATTATGCAATCAACAATACAGTCGGGGAAGCTGGAGTTCACCAAAGACCTTCAGGTTGGTATCAATCATGGTCAAGTATTATTCATTGCGGTGGATACTCCACCCTTACCCAAAGGGGAGAGTGACACTCGTTACATTAAAGCTGTTGCTTGTCGGATTGGTGCCCACCTCCAGAGTGGATATAAAGTGATTGTGAATAAATCCACTGTGCCTATTGGTTCAGGAGATTGGGTACATCAGCTAATCTTAGATGAGTTGGCACAACATCAAGAGGAAGTTACTGCTGAGTTTGATCTTGTCAGCAATCCGGAATTCTTGCGGGAAGGCTTAGCTGTTTACGATACCTTCAATCCAGATCGAATTATTTTGGGTAGCAACAGTGAGCGAGCAATCGCGATTATGCAAGAACTGTACGCCCCAATTATTGAGCGGCAAATTGCTGCCGACTCTACCTTACCCCCAGTTAACGTGCTCGTCACTGACCTTAATTCAGCCGAAGTGATTAGTTATGCCGCTAATGCTTTTCTGGCAACTAAAATCAGCTTTATCAATGAAGTAGCGAATATTTGCGATCGCGTTGGTGTTAATGTTAACCACATTGCTAAAGGTATTGGACTCGATTCCTGGATTGGCAACAAACTTTTACAAGCTGGTATAAGTTGGGGAGGTTCCTATTTTCCCAAAGACATCTCTGCTCTGATTGATCTAGCTGATGACTATGGCTATGATGCGGAACTGCTCGAAGCTACGGTTGGTAATAATCAACATCAATGTTTGCTAGTTATAGAAAAACTTCAGCAAT
This sequence comes from Caldora sp. SIO3E6, assembly GCA_010672185.1. GTDB lineage: Bacteria > Cyanobacteriota > Cyanobacteriia > Cyanobacteriales > Coleofasciculaceae > Caldora. The sequence goes on from JAAHHL010000668.1 coordinate 3,974, forward strand.
CCCTCGAAACCCTCAAAGGCAAAAACATTGGTTTGCTGGGTCTCACTTTCAATCCCTACAACGACAACATGTGTGATATCTCCATTCTGGAGCTGATTAAGCAACTTAATAGTTTTGGAGCCAATATCAAAGCTTATGATCCGATTGTTGCCTACGCCAGTAAAGAGCCTATCCCAGCCAACATTACTATAGTAACCGAGCCAGAACAACTTGCTCAGAATTGTGATGCTTTGGTGTTAGTAACAGACTGGCTACAGTTTTACAACCTAGACTATGCCAAGCTAGCCAAATTGATGAACACTGCTGTACTGATCGATGGTCGTAATTTCCTCGACCCAGAAATTTTGACTGAGGCTGGCTTCTGCTATATTAGCACCGGTTCACCTACCGCTGCTAATACCTTATTAGCCAAGCTTCTACAATCTATGGTTCCAAGCTATTCATTCCAATTTCATTCCCTAAATCAATCAAGTCGCTGGAAAAGAAACAACGGTAGTAGCAGGAGTGGAGGCAGCAAATATGATGAAATATCCTTTGATTTGCTCCCATTTCCGACTTAGATTTTGAAGTAATAAGTAATAAGCAGTAGTAGGACTTCAGTCCAAAAATAAGCCAGAAACAAGTGATATCATGTCCGCCGAAACAGATATCATATCCACCTGCCACCTGCCTTCTTACACTAGAGCACCTACAATAATGATGGCTAAACCACAAG
>JAAHHL010000669.1 GCA_010672185.1 Caldora sp. SIO3E6
GGTCGTGCATTTTGTCAACTCCCATATATAGCGTAGTGGTTCTAAAAAAAACCTACATATGGAAATACTCCAAGGGTTAAGGAAAATTGTATTCTTCTTCCTCCGCTCCTCTGCTCCTCCGCTCCTCTGCTCCTCCGCTCCCTTGACAACGACATCTTTACCTTAACTTGTCACCAATGGGTGTTAGGTAGTAGGTGGTAGGTGATAGGTTTTAGGTGGTAGGGGCGAAGCATTTGGGCGATAATTTAAATACCTAGACCTAAGTATACCTATCCAAATGCTTCGCCCTCCGGCAGTGGAATAAGTAGTGTAATAAGTAGGTTGGCTGTAGCGTGTAGCGCTAGCGAAACCCAACATTGGATGATAGATGACAGGCAGGATGCCTGTTCCACAAAAAACTAATGATTGAACTATATTTTGGATAAGATATGACAGGCAAGATGCCTGTTCCACAACACTAACAATGTGGAATAATGACCCAACACTCTTAGGGGACTGTGTTGGGTCTCGTTGCCTCGACCCAACCTACATTTGACTAATTTGATATTGTATGGGTTGTACAGCACTTTTGTAGTGGGAGCATCTTGCTCCCTAGAACAATACCCTAGCAAACACTATGCTACATTCTTCATCCAAGCCCTACGTCTAAGGTGTGTTTCTTGAAGTCAGCAATAACAATTCAAACCTTACAGGCGCACACCTATTCCATTATTAAGATAATAGCAAAAAATAATGTAAATTACAACAGCTTAGTTATTCAATTTTTGACTTATTCTATTCATCAATAATTCAGTCACTATCGGATGAACATCATACCAAAGCCGAGCATTGCGATACTCTAAAATATACAAGCCGTGGAGCAAATCCAGAAATCTTTGCTCCTTGGGGTCATCAGGTTGAAAATTTTGGTAGGTTGTCTCCAAAATGTCATAGTCAGCATTACCAATACGAGTATCAAAATCAATACTGAACTTGGTAATCGCTTCATCTAATACTGCCTGATTAATAATAATATCCCGGCGCTCCGGTTCACGCCGTACCAATTTCAAGCAAATGCGACAACATTGATTGGTGATTCTGATTAACTCCCGCAACACCCCACCACTTTGAATAATAATCTGCTCAGCGGTTTTCGCTTCCAGCAGTTGTTGGGGAATTCTCTTATCCAAAACCGCTTGTAGGGTTGCCATTGCCTCTGGTTGAGGCGTACCATTGGCTTGACGATACTCTCCCTGCTTAAACAGCTTACTTACAGGCATTTGGACTATCTGATCATTAGTTTCCACCTGAATCGTCGCTGCCAGAGACACTTCACGAAAAGCAGAAATCGGGATAGTAAAAATTATCTGAAAATTAGGTTGAAATAATGCCTTAATCTGCTCCTGAAACACCTCCCGCACTACCTTCAAGTCCAACTTATCCAAATCGTCAATAATAACGATAATTTCCTTCTTGCTAGCAGTCTGCACCACCGAAGCAATAATATTAATCTGCGCAATTAAATCCGATACCTTGCGCATAAACTCCAGCTTGATTTCATTCCGAATCGCTGCATCCGCCTTCAGCCTCCCGGCAATCAACTCAAACAACTTAAAACCAGCACTAGTTTCAGCCCGAACTTCTTCCGTTTCAATCCTGGTGTGTTTAGCAAACCATCTATAAAAAGCATCCTTAGTTGACTGCTTAATCTCCACCTGTTGCTTCTGTGCCTCTTCCATCAAACGCACCGCGATCGCAAATAGAATATTAATATGATTAATATCCGACATTTCTATCAGGTCAGATATGGAGAAAAAGACCACAAAATAGTCATCACGGAGCTTTCTGCTAAACTCTGCCAGCAAAGTAGACTTACCACAACCCCGATGTCCAGTGAAGATAATTTTACCAGTACCAGAAGGACTATCTTCCACCAACTGTTCCAAATCTTCCAGCACTTCCCTACCATAATCCACCCGAAACTTTTCTAGCTCCCGTTGATCCAAAAGCGGCAACAGTTCCAAATTCCGATAAGCTTCCCGAAAAGATTCTAATAACTCGTTAGACATTGTCTGTAGTGACTGGGGTGGTAGGTTTTTGGTAAAATTTGATAATTACCTGTAGGGGCAAAGCATTTGGGCGATATTTTATCGGTAAGAACCCAAATGATACAATCTAAATGCTTTGCTTTTTTTGGACTGAAGTCCTACTACTGCTCATTACTCATTACTCATTACTCATTATCCATTATTCATTACTCATTATCCATCACTTCATCAACTACATTCTGACGCAAACCACCGGGTAAAGCAGCAATAATCGCATCTAGGACTCTAGCTACCGGTACTATTTCCAAACCGACATCTGGTAAAGTTTGACCTTTGGGAATAATCGCTCGTTGAAAGCCCAACTTAGCCGCTTCTTTGAGACGGAGTTCCATTTGGGAAACTAGCCTGACTTGTCCCCCTAAACCCACTTCCCCAATCATAACTGTACGGGGGTGAACTACGCGATCGCGAAAACTCGCCACCACTGCTACAGCAATTCCCAAATCTGCAGCTGGCTCCTCTACTCCCAAACCCCCAGCAGTAGCTACATAAGCATCAAGTTTCGACAAAGGAATCCCCACCCGCTTTTCTAGTACTGCCAGGATTTGTTGCAGGCGGCTATAGTCAATGCCAGTAGTTGAGCGTCGGGGGGAACCATAACTAGCAGGAGCCACCAATGCTTGCAACTCCACTAAAATAGGACGAGTACCTTCACAAGCAACAACAGTAGCAGTACCAGGACTCGCTTCATCTCGGTTCCCTAAAAAGAGTTCTGAGGGATTGAGTACTTCCTGCAATCCTTTGTCCACCATTTCAAAAATCCCAATTTCATGGGTAGCACCGAAACGGTTTTTTACCGATCGCAGAAGTCGATGAGAAGCAAAGCGATCGCCTTCAAAATACAATACCGTATCTACTAAATGTTCCAACACCCTTGGCCCCGCGATCGCTCCTTCCTTCGTCACATGACCTACAATTAACAGAGTAATATTCTCCCGCTTGGCCACTTGCATCAGTGCCGAAGTACATTCTCTTACCTGAGCCACAGAACCAGGAGCCGAAGTCAAGGCAGCAAAGTAAAGAGTTTGAATACTATCAATTACTGCCACTTGAGGTTTAAGAGATTCCAACTCCCGCAGAATTTCTTCTAAATCCGTCTCCGGCAACACAAACAAACTCGGCTCTTCCTTCTCCCCCTTATCTCCCTTATCTCCCTTGTCCCCCTTGTCCCTCTTCTTGCCACTACCATTAGAAGTATCTTCCAAAACCTCCTCCCCAGGTTCTTCCCCAACTCCCAAGCGAGATGCTCGCAGCTTCACCTGTTGTCCCGACTCTTCGGCACTAACATAGAGAATGCGATGCACATGAGCCAATTGATTAGCAACTTGCAGCAGCAGAGTTGATTTACCAATTCCCGGATCACCACCAATCAGCACCAAAGAGCCAGGAACAATACCACCTCCTAGCACCCGATCTAGTTCACCATAACCGGAAGCAAACCGAAGCTGGACACCATCGGAAATTTCTGAGAATTTGCGGGAAGACCTCGGTTGTGCTGGAGTTTTACCCCCTGACTGCTGATGGGAATGATTATTTGATTGCCAACCTCCTCGATTAATTAGTAAATTGGGAGAGTTGGCTACTACCTCTTCTTCCAATGAGTCCCAAGCACCACAGGATGGACATTTACCGAACCATTGGGGAGATTCGGCTCCACAAACGTTACAAATATATAGGGATTTAGACTTAGGCATCCTGAGTTAAAAATATGAAAAAATCTTGAAAAATTACTAACAAACATTAAGAAAAGCTGCAACTATTGCAATGTAGTCTCTTGAAACCGTAAAAAACCTTCGTAAAGGGTTATATCTTAATAGAAGAAGTGTTAATAAATTAACAATTTGGTAACTATCACCTCAGGAGTATTGGTTAACTTGGAAGTCCATAAAGAAAAAATCCTCGTTGTTGATGACGAAGCTAGTATCCGTCGTATCCTGGAAACTCGTCTTTCCATGATTGGCTATGATGTCGTCACGGCTGCTGATGGAGAAGAAGCCCTCGACACCTTTCGCACTGCTGAACCGGATCTAGTAGTTCTAGATGTTATGATGCCGAAGCTTGACGGTTATGGCGTCTGCCAGGAGTTGCGTAAGGAATCTGATATCCCCATCATTATGCTAACTGCTTTAGGAGATGTGGCCGACCGAATTACAGGTCTAGAGTTAGGAGCTGATGACTATGTTGTCAAGCCCTTTTCTCCTAAAGAATTGGAAGCTCGTATTCGTTCCGTGCTGCGACGGGTTGACAAAATTGGAGCTTCTGGGATTCCTAGCTCTGGTGTCATCCATGTCGGGAGTATCAAAATTGATACCAATAAGCGGCAAGTGTACAAAGGAGATGAGCGTATCCGACTCACGGGTATGGAGTTCAGTCTTTTAGAGTTGCTAGTCAGCCGCTCTGGTGAACCTTATTCTCGTTCGGAGATTTTGCAGGAAGTATGGGGATATACCCCAGAGCGTCACGTCGATACTCGTGTGGTAGATGTCCATATTTCCAGGTTACGGGCAAAGTTGGAAGATGACCCCAGCAATCCGGAACTAATTCTGACAGCGCGAGGCACTGGTTATTTATTCCAAAGGATTATTGAACCAGGA